>JBGPMT010000107.1:0-9243 GCA_041487135.1 Binataceae bacterium (SeqCode)
AACGAGGCCGAGTGGCAGAAGTTCAAGGCCGACCATACCAACGAAGCGATCCTCGATCGTATCGTGGTGGTGAAGGTGCCGTACAACCTGCGCCTCTCTGAAGAGGTCAAGATTTACCTGAAGATCATCCGCAACTCGGATTTCCGCGCCCACGTCGCGCCGCATACCCTGGAACTCGCCTCGATGTTCGCGATCCTGTCGCGCCTGGAGCCCACCGCGAAATGCGATCTGATGACCAAGCTGCACCTGTACAACGGCGAGGAAGTGGTCGAGAAGGGGCGCACCAAGAAGGTCGACGTCCAGGAGCTCAAGGAAGACACCAAGCGCGAGGGCATGAACGGCATCTCAACGCGCTTCATCATGAAGGCGCTCGACAACGCGCTCTCCGACAACGTCTCGGGCAACTGCATCAACCCGATCAACGTCCGCGAGGCGCTGATCTCGATGACCAAGGAAGCCGACCTGCCCGACGACATGCGCAAGCAATACCTCGAATTCCTGCAGGATACGCTGCACAAGGAATACCTGTACCTGCTCGAGAAGGAGATCACGCGCGCCTTCGTTTACTCCTACCAGGAGCAGGCCGAAGCGCTGTTCCAGAACTACCTCGACCACGCCGAGGCATACGTCAACAAGACCAGGATGCGCGACCGCAACACCAAGGAGGAGCTGCCGCCCGATGAAGGCTTCCTCAAGTCGATCGAGGAACAGATCGCGATTATCGGCTCGGCCGCCGACGGCTTCCGCCAGGAGGTGATCGCCTACCTGTGGTCGTCATCGCGCCGCGGTGAGAGGGTCAGCTATCGCAGCTACGAGCCGCTCAAGGAAGCGATCGAGAAGAAGCTGATGAGCTCGGTGCGCGACATCTCGCGGATCATCACCAAGGCGCGCACCCGCGACGAGGAGCAGGCCGACAAGTACCACGCGATGGTGAAGAACCTGCTGGAGAACGGCTACTGCGAATCCTGCGTCGACGTGGTGCTCAAGTACGCCGCCAACAACCTCTGGAAGGATTGAGGAGAAGAACGAATGGATGTGACGCGAAAGAGAGAGTGCCAAATTCTCCGTGCTACGTCCAAGACTGACGAGTTGCGAGTACATGTCGCGGGCACCAATTCCCGTATAGGCGGGTATATCTTTCATCGAACGGATTCTTATTGGGCCTACCGCGTCCAGAACTTCGAGATTACTTGTTCTGGTCGGGAAGAACACGTCCTTGACGTTTTGGCCATGAAGATAGCCGAGATTATTGGTGTACACACGGACGGCGTCCCACACACTTTAGTTACCTCGTGCCCCTGCAAGATATGCGGAAAATCCATCCGGACTGCTTGGGGGCTCGAATACAGACCAGAAATCCCAGTCTCTACCCTCGGCGTAGCGCTGTCCTTCGCGGATTGAGCAGTATGGCATGTGCCGGGATTCTTCGGTGTGCGCCGGACGGACTAAGGGTATACTTCAAGCAGCGAATCGTGATGGCGGGGAATCGATATGGCCGACAGTATCTTCCGCGAATATCGCCCCTCTGACGCGGAGCGTTCCGACCGTTCGGCCGGCGACCGTCTGCGCCATCGCCAGAAGGTCCGCGAGTCGATTCGCGAAAATATCGCCGACATCATCGCCGAGGAATCGATCATCGGCAAAGACCGCGACCGCGTGATCAAGGTCCCGTTGCGCGGCGTCAAGGAATACCGCTTCGTCTATGGCGACAACGCTCCGGGCGCCAGCCAGGGCGACGGCGATACCAAGCCCGGTCAGGTGGTCGGCAAGACCGGCCGCGAGGGCAAGGGCCAGGGCGACGACATGGCGGGCGATCGTCCGGGGGTCGATTACTACGAGACCGACGTGACGCTCGAAGAGCTGGTCGAGATCATGTTCGAGGATCTCGAGCTGCCCAACCTGGAACGCCGGGCGCTGCGCGAAATCGAGACCGAGCACGCCTCCAAGCGCAAGGGCTATCGCCACGTCGGCATCCGCGTCCGCCTTGACAAGCGGCGCACCGCCCGCCAGCGCGTGATGCGCAAGCTGGCGAGCATCCGCAGCACCGAAAACCGCGCTGACGCCGAGGCCGCCGGCCTCGAACTCGACAAGGAGCGCCGCTTCCCGTTCCATCATGACGATCTCCGCTACAAGCATATCGAGATCGACGTCCGCGAGGAGTCCAACGCGGTCGTGATCTGCATCATGGACACCTCAGGTTCGATGGACACGATGAAGAAGTACCTGGCGCGCAGCTTCTTCTTCCTGCTCTACCAGTTCATCTCGACGCGCTATCGCAACGTCGAGATCGTCTTCATCGCCCATCACACCGAGGCGCGCGAGGTCAGCGAGGAGGAGTTCTTCCACAAGGGCGAATCGGGCGGCACCTTCATCTCATCCGGCTATCAGAAGGCGCTCGAGATCATCGCCGAGCGCTATCATCCGTCGCTGTGGAACGTCTATGCGTTTCACTGTTCTGACGGCGACAACTTCGACTCCGACAATCCGGCTGCGCTGCGGGCGGCGGAGGACCTCGCGGAACTCTGCAACCTGTTCGGCTATGGCGAGATCAAGCCGCTCGGCTCGCGCTATTATGAATCCTCGATGCTGAACATCTTCCGGCGGCTTGAGGCGCCTAACTTCCACACCGTCCTGATCGAACGCAAGGAAGACATCTGGCCGTCCTTCAAGGCCTTCCTGGCCAAGGACCGGATCAAGGAATCGGCCTGAGCGCCGGTATCGCGGGCCCGATGGCGAACTACGAGCTGCAAGACCTGGTCGAATGGGACGCGAAGATTCGCGACAAGGTCTCCGAGTTCGGGCTCGATTGTTTTCCCCAGGAATTCGAGATTTGCGACCACACCGGGATGCTCGGGTACATGGCGTACTCCGGGATGCCCTCGCATTACCCACATTGGTCGTATGGCAAGAGCTACGAGAAGCTCAAGACGCTTTACGACCATGGCGTGAGCGGATTGCCGTACGAGATGGTGATCAACGCCAACCCGGCGATCGCCTACCTGATGCGCGACAACACGCTGCTGCTGCAGATTCTGACCATGGCTCACGTCTACGGCCATAACGATTTCTTCAAGAACAACTTCACCTATCGCACCACCCGCGCCGAACTCACGCTCGAGACCTTCAAGGCCCATGCGATTCGCGTGCGCCGCTACGTCGAGGATCCGTCGATCGGGGTCGACTCGGTCGAGCGCATCCTCGACGCCGCCCACGCGTTGTCATGGCAATGCCGGCGCAATCTGGCGATCCGCAAGCTCTCGCGCGAGGAGCAGGTGCGCCGCGCGATCGAGGCCGCGCAGCCCAGGAGCGATCCCTTCAAGAAAATCCATCGCCCCCCGCAGTTCCAGGAGCCCGAGCTTCACAGGGTGCCGCTGGAGCCCGACGAGGACCTCCTGCTGTTCATCCGCGATTACAACCCGTTTCTGGCCGAATGGGAGAAGGACCTGCTGACCATCGCCGACGAGGAAGCCAAGTACTTCATCCCGATGATGGAAACCAAGATCATGAACGAGGGCTGGGCCAGTTACTGGCACAAGAAGATCGTCGAGTCGCTCGCCCTCGAGCAGGGGCTCCATCTCGAGTTCATCGTGCGTCACAACCAGGTGATTCGTCCGATCCCCGGACAGCTCAATCCCTACCACCTCGGCTTCCGCATCTGGGAGGACCTCTATCGCCGCTACACCGACCCGACGCCCGAGGAGATCAAGCGCGATGGTGCGCCGGCCAAGAGCGGGCTCGAGAAGCTGTTCGAGGCGCGCGAAGTCGAGCGCGACACTTCGTTCATCCGGCGCTACCTGACCGAGGAGCTGATGCGCGACATGGACCTGTTCGAGTATCAGGCGCGCGGCAGCGACCTGGTGGTCGACAAGGTGTCCGATCCCGAGGGCTGGCGCGAGGTCAAGGAGACCTTGATCCGGAACGTCGGCACCAACGGCATCCCGGTCATCAAGGTCGAGGATGCCGACTTCGGCCACAATCACACCCTCTACTTGAAGCATCATCACGACGGACGCGACCTCCATCTCGAGTACGCGGAAAAGACGCTCGGCTACCTGCAAAGGCTATGGGGCCGCGAGTGCGTGCTCGAAACCACGCTGCAGGGCAAGCGCTCGCAGCTCTGCTACAACGAGCGCGGTTTTTCGATCCGCGCGCTCAAGTAACCTGTCCCGCACGGCCGGGACACACCGCCCGCCGCATCCGCGATGGATTTCGGCATCAAATTTGAACAGGGATTGCGCCTGATGCTCGACGCGATCGGCGCGGCGCAGGACAGCGGCGCCGCGCCGTTGAGCCCGCAGCAGATGACGCTCGAGCTCCGCGAATTGGGCGCGCTGCGCGGAAGAGCGCCCTTCTATCCCTATCTCGGCGCGGGCGTCGGCCGCGGGGCGCGCACGATGCTCGCCGATGGACGCTGGGTGCTCGACTTCGCGCTCGGCATCGGCGTCCACCTCTTCGGCCACGGCAATCTCGACCTGATCGAGACGGCGCTCCGCGCCGCGGCCTCCGACCTCGTGATGCAAGGGAACCTGGTCTTCAACCGCGAGTATTTCCTGCTGATGAAGGCCCTGATGAAGCATGCGCCGCGCGGGATGGGGCACTGCTGGCTGGCGCTTTCGGGCGCCGATGCGAACGAGAACGCGCTCAAGATCGTGCGACAGAAGCGCGGCGGACGCGCCGGCGTGATCGCAATTAGGGGATGCTTTCACGGGCGCACCAGCGCGATGGCCGAGATTACCGACCGGCCCGACTACCGCCGTGGCCAACCGGTGACCTTCCCGGTCCATCTGGTGCCGTTCTTCGACCGTCACAAGCCTGATTCGATCGAGGCAACGCTCGCCGCGGTTCGCGAGGTGATTCGCCACGACGGCGATACGGTCGCCGCGCTGATCGTCGAGCTGGTGCAGGGCGAGGCCGGATTCGTCACCGCTCCGCGCGAATTCTTCGTCCCGATTTTCGAGGAATGCCGCCGCGCCGGAATTCCCATCTGGGCCGACGAGGTGCAGACGTTCGCCCGCACCGGCGAGCTGTTCGCGACCGACCTGCTGGAATTGGCGGACTACGTCGACGTGATCACGATCGGCAAGAGCTTTCAGGGCAGCGCCGTGATGTTCCGCAAGAGCTTCGCGCCCGACCCGGGCTTGATCTCGGGCACCTTCTCCGGCGCGACCGTCGCGATGGCGGTGGGCCGGCGCATAATCGAGAAATTGACCGGCGAGGGCTACCTCGGCCCCGCCGGACGCATCCGGCAACTAGAGCGCATGACCCGCGCGCATCTGGAGGAGCTCTCGCGGCAGCATCCGGGAGCGATCTCCGAGGTCGACGGCGTCGGCGCGATACTCGCGTTTCGGATTGGCGACGGATCGCTCAAAACCACGCGCGCCTTCATCGACAAATGCTTTCGCGCCGGACTGGTGCTCTACTACGGCGGCTACGAGCCGGCCTGCATCCGGCTCTTCCTCCCGGCCGGCGACCTGACCGAGGCGGAACTGGCCGAGGCCTTCAAAATCCTGGATCGATGCCTGTGAGGCGTTGTGGAGCGCGGCAAACTTGTCGAATGGTGCGGGCGGCTGATCGCGTGCCGCAGCGTGACCACCGAAGGCACGCGGGCGATCGCAAAGCTCTGCGCCGAAGAGTTGCTCGCGCCGGCCGGAATCGAGGCGCGCCTTATCCCGTCGGCGGCCGAAGGCGACACGCAGGTCAATCTGATCGCGGCCGTGAAGGGCGAGGATTCCGCGCTTGCGCCGCTGGTCCTGAATACTCATCTCGATACGGTGCCGCCGGGCGATAACGCCTTGTGGACCGAATGCGCCGGCGATCCGTTCAGCGCGGCCATCAGGGGCGATCGCATCTACGGCCTCGGCGCGGCCGACACCAAGCTCGATTTCGTCGCCAAGGCCGCCGCCCTGGCAGAGGCCGGACGGCCGCGGCGCGATGTATGGCTGGTCGCGACCTTCGGCGAAGAGCACGGGCTGGTCGGAGCCAGGGAGATCGCGGCCTCGGGCATCCTGCCGCGCGGCGCATTGGCTTTCGTCGGCGAGCCGTCGATGGTCGAGATCGTCACCGCGCACAAAGGGCTCGTCGTCTTCCAGCTCGAGCTGCGCTTCGCGCCCGTGGCTCTCGACCCGCCGGCCGCGGCCCGGCGCGCGATCTTCGTCGGCCGCTCGGCCCATTCCAGCACTCCGGCGCTGGGAATCAACGCGATCGTCATGGCGCTCGATGCAATCGCGGATTATCCGCATCCGATCGCTGCCTCGATAAGCGGCGGCGACGCCGTCAATAAGGTGGCGGCGCGATGCGAGCTGGTCGTGACCGGCGAAGCGCCGGGGCTCGCAGCGAAGACGGCGCGGATCGAGCCGGCGGCTCATCCGGTGCACAGCCTGATTCCCCATGACGCCATCGCGGCGCTGGCGGCGTTCATCAGGCGTCTGTCCGAATTCGCCAGCCGCAGCGGCCCGCCCGAGCCCGGCTACGCATCCCCAACACTGACCTGGAATCCGGGCATCATCCGCTCGACGGAAAATTCGATAGTGCTGGAATTCGAACTGCGGCCGCCGCCCTCGATGTCGATCGATGCTATACGCGCCGGCGTGAACCAGGCCGCCGGCGCGATCGCAGGCCTATCGGATCGGGTCAGGGTCGCTCTCGTCGAGCAACGGGCCAATCCGGGCTTTCGCAGTCCAGAAACCAGTGCGACGGTCGAGCTGGCGATCGCGGCGCTCGCCGCAGCCGCGCTCCCGATCAAGACCGCCGTCAAGACCGGCTGTACCGAAGCGGGAATCTATGCCGCCGCTGGGCTCTACCCGGTGGTGTTCGGACCGGGCCCATCGGCCGGCGTGATTCACGCGCCAAACGAATACAATCTGATTCCGCAGGTGGAAGGCGCACTGCGCTTCTACCGCGCACTTCTTCGCAGCTAGCCCTCACGGGATCGGGACCGTATCGACCAGCGCGTGGTCGTCGACGCCCAGTGCATCGATCACGCCCGGCTCGACTACGAGCGCCTTACCGTCGCTCCGGGCGCGCGCCGCGACCGCGTGAAAACCGCGCTCCCCAGCTTCGCATCCGATCAGAAAACGGCCCGCGCTTTCACCCGGCTCCCCGGCTTTGGCATGAAGGCGCCGATACTCGCGGATCGGTTTCAGCTCCGCGGTCTCCGCGCCGTAATAGGGTCCGCCGTCAAACGGGTCGAGGTGATTCAGAAACTTCATCCCGGCCTGTTGCAGGAGGCGGACCGCGCCCCGGCTGGCCTCGCCGATCGCGCCGAGCGAGTTTAGCACCTCTTCAGGCAGTAGAAACGTATAGAGCGGGGCATCGGGAAACAGCGCCTGGATGAATTCCTTGTCGCGTGCGGAAAGGCGATCGGCCTCGCGGAACGAGAGCCCGGTAACGGGGCGTCCATAATGATCCCAGAACGGATTGCCGTGATCGGGATGGAGTGGCGGCAGGATTTCCGCGATCACCCGCGGCTCGAAGCGGCGCAGGCGGCGCGCGATGTACAGGAAGCGAACCCAGGAAATCTGCTTGCCGAGGTGCTCGGGATGGCCCCGCATCGCGCGTGTCACGATCAGGCCGCCAATCTCGGTCGGCCCATCCATCGAGTGGCGCAACCGCAGATACTCGTGGCGGAACATCTTTTTCAGCGTATGGGAGTAACGCTCGTCGCTGTCGACTTCGAGATAGTAGTGCGCAGAGGCGGGCGTGCCATGCTTGCCGATGATCATCGAAGCGGCGACGATGCGGCCGGCGGCGATTTCCTCAGCGCAGAACACGTATACCGTACGGGTGCGATCGCGGATTTTGCCGCGAAACGAGAGTTCCGAGCGCTCCAGCAGCGTCCGCATCTCGTCGGGGTTGGCCGGCAGGTTGATCGAGTCGAGCTCGCGAGCGAGACGCAGCAGGCTCGGATGGTCGCGCGGATGGGCTTCGCGCAGGATAAAGGCTGGTTCTTCTGAAGCCATTGCCGGCCAACCTTAGCACCGCCCAGCCGGGGGCGGAATTTTCAGCCCTCCTGATAGCGTCGCCAGACGCCCCACTGGGTGTTGGCACGTTGATTTGCCGTGTACGGTCGGATACTTTCGGAGCAGGGCCGGCCACCTGGCCGGCGGGTAAGGAGGAGTGGTAGATGGAGCTGCCGAAGTGCCAGAAGTGCAACAATGGCACGCTGATTCCCCTGTCAGACTACGGACAGGAAGGCTCTTCGGTGATTTTCAAGGCTTGGGTCTGTACCAATCCGGATTGCGGTTTCAGTCTGCGCATTGATAAGGGCGAGGTTTCCTACGGCAAGCGGATCGAGCCCAAGCACTGAGGGGGATCGCGAAGCTATTCGGTTGAGGAGGCGGCCCGTTATCGGGACCGCCTCTTTTTTTTGGGGCATCCCTGGAAGAATCGTCATCCGCCCGAATCCGCACACTTTACGAATTCGGATCTCCCCAGTCCTTACGCGTCCGTTCTTCTTGTTGCCGAAGGGCCAATCCGTAGGCCGCTGCGAATTCACGCAACTCCGGGCGATCTTCGCTCGATGTAATCGAATCAAGCGCCCTGTAGATTTCCGCATAGCTTACCTTGGAAAATAGACCACCGCTGAATCTCGTAACGTCGCTCTTTGGAAGTAGTGCGGCCCGCTGCGAGAAAAGAACCAGTACACCCCGCGCTTTGGATTCGCGCAGGAACGTGATTTACTTGTTTTGTTGAGCGGTCTCCCATTTTTGATCGGCTTTGATTTCCAGATAAACGGCTTCCCCCGCGGTCGACTTCGACTGAACCATCAAATCGAAACTACCGTTTCGCGGCTGACGGACACAGACGCATGGGCCGCTTAAGCCTAATAGCGATTGAGAGAATTGCGGCGATTCGTTGAAGAGAACCTGCAGGATGTCTTGCTGAAGCCCCTCCCTGTCGAGCAAATACCATAGCCAACCTTTTGGGTGGTATTCAGCGGCCTGGATCTGCCGGGTCAGAAAGAACTCGATTCCAGACATTGTTCCCTCCGCGCGGACCTAGCTGTCTCAGACGCATAACACCCTTCTTAGCCTTCGGTCGAGGGACGGAGAAACGTGGGCGCCGGGGGAGGCCTGAAACGACACGGGCGGAGCATCGATGAGATGCTCCGCCCTGCGTTCTAATTTCCCGGCCGCGTCCTACTCTCCCATGAAGCCATCGTCCACAGTACCATCGGCGCTGGAGGGCTTAACTGCCGTGTTCGGGATGGGAACGGGTGTTTCCCCTCCGCCATTACGACCGGAA
>JBGPMT010000108.1:0-9201 GCA_041487135.1 Binataceae bacterium (SeqCode)
CGTCAATTGACGGGCTCGGCTTCTAGATAGCTGGATTGCGGCGTGCAGCGTCCGGCGGAAAATCACGATTGAAACCGGCGGCGGCAGCTATTCTGGGGGCGGGAGCATGGGGCACCACGATTGCCGTGATGCTCGCGCGCGCCGGCCGGCCGACGACGCTCTGCGTGCGGCGCCCCGCGCAGCTCGGTTCATTCCTAAAGCGGCGGGAGAATTCGACCTATCTCCCCGGGGTCGTCTTTCCTCCCGCGCTCAAGATTTCCGATCGATGGGCTGAGGCGGTCGGCGAGGCAGGGATCGTTGCGATGGCGATACCCTCGAGTTTCGCTCGCGCCGCGATTTCCGGCGTCGCCGGCGCGATCCGGCCCGGCACGATCATGGTGAGCATGACCAAGGGAATCGAGGAGCGCACCCTGCTGACGATGAGCGCGATGCTCGCGACGCTGGTTGCGCCGGGCGTGAAGCTCGCCGTGCTTTCCGGCCCCGGCTTCGCCGCGGAGGTCGCCGCCGGCAAGCCCGCAGCGCTGGTCGCCGCCGCGGCCGGCGAGGAGACGGCCCGCGAAGTCCAGGAGATTTTTTCCGGCAACGCGCTGCGGGTCTATCGCAGCACCGATGTCCTCGGGGTCGAGCTCGCCGGCGCGGTCAAAAATGTAATCGCGATCGCAACCGGAATCGGCGACGGACTCGAGCTCGGATCGGGGGCCCGCGCCGCCGTGATCACGCGCGGCCTCGCCGAGCTGACCCGGCTCGCAACCGCTCTGGGGGCGCGCCGCGAAACGATCGCCGGGCTCGCCGGCCTGGGCGACCTGGTGCTGACCTGCACCGGCGAGCTGTCCCGCAACCGCGCGCTCGGCGTCCGGCTGGGCCGGGGCGAGAAACTTTCCGAGGCGCTCCGCCAAGGCGAAGGCAAACCGGTCGCCGAGGGTTTTGCCAACGCCCGCTCGATAATCGAGCTGGCGCGCCATGCCGGCGTCGAGATGCCGATCGTCGAGGCCGTCTATCGCGCCCTCTATGAAGCCGAGGCGCCGCGCGATATTGTCGAGGGTCTGCTCAGCCGCGAACTCAAGGCTGAGTTTTGATTAAGAGTCGAAGGGAAGCATGGCAACCAAAGGGAATTGCAAGGCCACGGACTGCAAGCGCGAGGCGTTCGCCAAGAATTATTGCCGCCAGCACTACCGGTTATGGCGGCGCGGCGAGATGCCCAAGGCACGCTACAAGATCTGCACCGAAGAGAAGTGCCGCAAGCCCCGCTTCAAGGGCAGCCTCTGCGAGCAGCATTACCAGGCCTCACGCGGCGCCAAGACCGCCGCGGGCACGGCTGCACCGGCCTCGTCGGCTCCGCAAGCGGCGGCCGCCGGTGGCGGGGAGACGGCCGGCTCTTAGGCATCGTAATTTTCCGGGTATCCTGCCAATCAGGAGACCTGAGTGAAGCCCCGTCACGCTGCCGCACTCGTCCTTCGCCCGCTGCTGATCACACTTGGAATTCCGGGTATCGCCTACCTGGTGGGCGGTCCGGGAGTCGCCGGCGTAAGTCGACGTTCTTAGATTGATAGCCACCAGCAATTAGGGGACTGCCATGGCGAATGAACTGCTGTTGGTCGGAAGCGTCCCGCTCGAAACGGTCGAAGAGGTCTTCCGGAATTTCGCCGCGCCACTGGCGCCGATGCTCGCCTGCATCCCCGACGGCGAGGTCGGCGATCGACAGTATTGGGTCGACGGCGTCGCCTACCGCGTCTTCAACGGCCATCCCCAGCTCGAAACCCTGAGCCGCCCGGCGCCCGACGACGGCGTCGAGCGATGGCGGCCGCGCAATCTCCGCGACGAGTGGGGCTTCCGGATCAAGCCCGGCGTCAAGGAGGTCAAGTTCGGCGACCCCGGATGGCGGCTGGGCTTCACCAAGGACGCGGTCAACTCTTACTTCATCTTCAGAAAGCTGAAGGAAGAGGGCGTCATTCCTCGGAACGTCCGCTTCCAGGTCTCGCTTCCGCTGACCTATAGCGTGATCACGCCCTACTTCCACGATTACTCGGAGTACCCGCGGATTATCCCGGGCTTCGAGGCCGCGATGCGCGCCGAGGTCGCCAAGCTGGTCGAGAAGATTCCGCCCAACGACCTCGCGATCCAGTGGGACGCGGCGCTCGAGATGGGCGATCTTGCCGGGCAACTGCCCTATCTACCCAGGGAAGGGGCGTTCGAGCGCAATGTCGCGCAAGTCGGAAGGCTGGTTCCGGGGATTCCCGAAGCGGTGATGCTCGGGTTCCATCTCTGCTTCGGGACGCTCGGGGGATGGCCCTGCTTCGAGCCCGAGGATCTCAGCATGCCGGTGCGCTTCACCAACGCGATCGTCGAGGCCGCGGGACGCCGCGTCGATTTCGTTCATATCCCGACGCTCAAGCGCACCAGCGACGAATTTTTCCGCCCGCTCAGCGAGCTGAAAGTGGGCCGCACGCCGATCTATCTTGGCGTGATTCACGACATGGACGATCTCGAAGGTTTCAAGACCCGGCTTAGGCTGTCGCGCAAGTACCTGCCGCAGTTCGGCATCGCCGCGCCGTGCGGTTTCGGCCGCGAGCCCGTCGCGCGGCTGCCGCAGATCCAGAAGAACCATCTGAAAGCGGTCGAGATTCTTCGCGGGATGTGATGGACGCGGTCGTTCACGGGCATTTTACTGACGGGAAGGGAAACTGGCGATGGCTAACCTGATCGTCGCGGGAGCGGCCGGGCGCATGGGCCGGCTGATTATCACGCTGGCCGCGGCCGACGCGGCCTATCGGATCGCCGGCGCGCTGGAGGCGCCCGGTGCTGCGGCACTGGGCCGCGACGCGGGCGAGGCGGCCGGAATCGGCCGGCTGGGCGTCGCGATTACCGACGACTACGGCGCGCTGGTCCGGCCCGATACCGTGACGCTCGATTTCACCACCGCCGCCGCTTCGCTGGCCCATCTCGAAGTCGCCGCCGCGAAGGGCGCCGCGATCGTCATCGGCTCGACCGGATTCACACCCGAGCTGGATGCCAGGGCGCGCGCGATCGCGGTGCGCACGCGCACCGTGATCGCTCCCAACATGAGCGTCGGCGTCAACGTGCTTATGCGCATCGTCGCCGAGGTGGCCAAGATCCTGCCGGATTTCGACGCCGAGGTGATCGAGATTCACCATCGCACCAAGGTCGACGCGCCGAGCGGCACCGCGCTCGCGCTCGGCCGCACGATCGCCGAAGCGCGCGGAATCGATTTCGCCGGCAACGCGGTTTTCGGGCGCGAGGGAATTACCGGCGTGCGCGAACGCGACCGGATCGCCGTACTCGCGATGCGCGCGGGCGACGCGGTCGGCGACCATACGGTGATTTTCGGCGGCCAGGGCGAGCGCCTCGAACTGACCCATCGTGCGCAGAGCCGCGATGCGCTCGCGCGCGGGGCGCTGCGCGCCGCCGCCTGGCTCGAGCGCCAGCCGCCGGGGCTCTATTCGATGCGCGACGTGCTCGGTCTCTAGCGCGCCGCCCGCTGCGGCCCGCCCATCCGCCGCCCCTTCACGGCGCCCTCGGCTGCGATCTCACTCCATCTCTGCGCGATTCGCGGGATGATACGTGGATGGCCGTACTCGAAGTAGCCGACCATCCCGGCCAGCGCCAGCAGGTTGCCGGCGATAATCCGCCACCATCCGAGCTGCTCGAGCGCCGCCGCGTTCAGAACGGTTACGCATCCCAGGAACGAGACCTCAAACCACAGAAACAGGACCAGCACGCCCATGGCCAGCAGCGGTTCGCGCTCCGAGCCGAAGACCAGGATGGAGGCGGCGATTCCAAATGCGATAAAAGCGATGAAATGGAGCGCGGTGTAGCCGAGCACCATCGGCAATGAGATTGCGCTCCCGCCCGCGCCGCCGAGGATTACCGTGCCGAGAATCGACGGGGTGCGCAACGGCTGCCCGGCCGCGTAATCGATGATCAGGAACCAGACCGCGAGAATCACCGCGCTGATAATTCCGGCCGCAATCCCTTCGGTCATAACGCCGACCCATGGTCCGAGCAGGCTCTCGAGCAGCATCGGCTGCCGCCACAGGAAGACCGCCAGCATCGCGGCGGTGGCCAGCCCGTTGCCGATCATCACCTTCCACCACGGCATCACTGCAACCGCCGAGGGTCCGAGCAGCATCACGACCGCGATAAAGAACACTTCGAATGCGAAAACGAAGAGCAGCAGCGAGGGGAACAGCGCGCGGTCACGCGCCGCCGCCTCGATCATGAACGCGCCGGCGACGCCGATAACGACGAAGGTCAGGAAGTGAAAGGCGGTGTACTCGGCAACCAGGGCCCAGGGAATAATTCCGGCCGCAGCCGCGTTATGGAGCCCAGGTATCAGGCTCGCGGCGAGCAGGGCCGGGGTCTGGAGCGGCTGGCCGCGCACGGCGTCGAGCAACAGGAACCAGATCGCTATCACCGCCGCGCCGCAGACCCCGGCTATCACGCCATCGAGGATTATGCGCGCTCGAGAGTGCTTCATGGTTCATCTCCTTTGCGAGCTTGCGTCCCGGATGAAGGGGGCCAGACCCGGACGATCCGGGACGAGGGCGGCTACACTGCGGCTATCAATTAAGAAAATCTTAATCGATATTTAAGCCTCACTTCTTGAGAATAAAAGACTAAACCCTGACCGATCACTTGGCAACCCCGGTCGGTCGGGCCACTCGGCGGCGGGCGATTTACGATAGACGGGGAGGAGTCAGGCGGTGGGCCGCCTGATGACGCGCAGCTCGGGAGTGCGCGCCAGGTTGATCGCGGGGACCTCGCTATCGTCGCGCCGCGACCAGCGGAAGAAAATCGCCGTGAAGACGCACATCAGGTAGACGCCCTGTCCGACCCACATGATGAGCCCGCCCAGCACCTGGTCGGCGTGCGCCGTCAAACCGAACGGATGCGGCTCGACCCGGTAGAACATGTAGAGCACCGTCTCGGCCAGCGTGACGGGCGCGGCGACCGCGGTCATCGGAATCATCAGCAGGAACAGATACATGATCTGCATCGGGTACGGCATCCGGGGATACTCGGGCAGCGGGCTCAAGAGCGGCCACCAGAGCAGGATGCCGACCAGCAGCAGCAGGTCGCGGATATCGCCGTAGGGCGGGCGGACGTGGCAGACCTGGTCGCACAGCAGCGGATAGTGGACCAGAGTGAAGACCGCGGAGAAGATCAGAAAGGCGACCAGTGGCCGGGTCAGAAACCGCCAGGGCCGCTCGATCCAGCGCCGGGTAAAGACCATGCGCGCCAGCCAGTCGGGCGTGCCGAGCAGCAGCAGCGGCGGAATCACGAACACCAGCAGCATCTGCTGGAAGATATAGAGCGCGAAGGATCGCTCGCGGACGTATTGATCGATCGGGCCGGTCAGCGCGATGAACATCACGGCCAGGCCCAGCCCCAGGGCGAAGAGCTGGCGCGCCGTGAAGCTCCGCCCGAGTAGCTTCGCGGCGCCCGCGTAGATCGCGGCGGTCGCGATGATTCCGAGGATGATGCTCAGGCTAAATTCGTGCATCGGCCAACGCGAATCGATTACCTCAAGGCACCATGAACGAGAGCACGCCCTCGAGATGCGCGAACAGGAGCAGCAGACCCAGTACGATCAGCAACGCCAGCAGCAGCGGACCGCCGAAGAAGATCGTGAAGACCTTGCTGTCGTAATAGAGGTGCATGTAGAACATCCCGACGAATGCGAACTTGACCGCCGCCAGCACCAGCAGGATCGGTACCAGTACCGGCCGCAGCGCCGGCACGTAGAAGACCGTAATCTCGGCGGCCGTCAGCACCGTCAGAATCGCCGCGATCAGCAGGTAGACGCCGGGCCCCGGATGCTCGTCGTGCGAGACCTCGTGCGCGCCCGCGTGGCCATGCTCCATAGCGTGGTCGCTCATGCGTGTTTCACCGTCCGCATCAGGTAGATCAGCGTGAAGATGACGACCCAGACGATATCGACGAAGTGCCAGTAGAGGCCGCCGATCTCGACCGCCAGGCTCCGATCCTTGCCGATCTTGCCGGCCGCGGTGGCGAAGGCCAGCACCAGCAGCCAGCAGACGCCGATCAGGACGTGGATGCCGTGGAAGCCGACCAGCGTGTAGAAGGTCTGGCCGAACAGATTGGTCTGGATCTTGAGGCCCTGCAACACGAAGTCGGTGAACTCGAAGGCCTGGCCGCCCAGGAAGATCATGCCGAAGAAGGCGGTACCGAACAGCCAGATGGCCCCCCATTTGCGATCGTCGCGCTGCACCGCCGCCAGCGCCAGCACCATCAGCAGACTCGAGGTCAGCAGGATGAAGGTGCTGAAGGAGGTCAGCGGGATGTTGAGAATCATCGCGTCGAAGCCGCCCAGGTTGCGGTCCTTGTAGACCATGTAGGTGGAGATCAATGACGCGAAGAAGACGCATTCGGAGCCCAGGAAGGCCCAGATGCCGAGCTTGCGATTGTCCAGGCCGAGCGCGCTCTCAGCGATCATTTCGGGGTTGAACTTCCCGAAGGTCGGATACTCGAAGATCATGCCGAGGATGCTCATCAGGGTGACCGCCCCGCCGATCACAATCAGCCGGATCCAGAGCAGGCATCCCACGCCCATGGTGAAGACGCCGAGGCCGAAGATCAGCGGATAGAGCGACGGCGCCGGCATGTGAATATGCTCGTGCATTTCGGCCGGCGCGCCGACCGGTACGGTCGCCGCTCCGCCGGCGATTGCCGGGGCAACCCCGTGCGCGCCCAGGCCGCCGTATTTGCGCACCCAGAACGCGTCGCGCGCGGTGACCATCGGCACCGTGGCGAAATTGAAGGCGGGTGGCGGCGAGGGCACCGACCATTCAAGCGTGCGCCCGTCCCACGGGTCGGCCGAGGCGTGCTCGCCACGCAGCGTGCTCCAGATGATGTTGATGAAGAAGAGCAGGAAGGCGAAGCCCAGGATGAAGGCGTTGATGCTTTCGAAGTAGTTCCAGAAATCCCAGCCCATGTTGGGCGCGTAGGTGTAGATCCGCCGCGGCATCCCGAGCGTGCCGAGAAAATGCATCGGGAAGAAAGTGGCGTTGAAGGACCAGGCGGTGATCCAGAACTGCCATTTGCCGATCGTCTCATTGAGCAGGCGCCCGGTGATCTTCGGCCACCAGTAGTAAAACCCCGCCAGGATCCCCATCATCACGCCGCCGAACAACACGTAGTGGAAATGCGCGACCACGATGTAGGTGTCGGTCTGCTGCAGGTCAACCGGCGGGCTCGCGTGCATGACCCCGCTTAAGCCCCCAGCCGTGAATTCCACGATAAAGCCCAGCGTGAAGAGCATCGCCGTGGTGAAGCGCAGGCGCCCGCCCCAGACCGTCGCGATCCAGCTGAAAATCTTGATCCCGGTCGGGATCGCGATGAGCATCGTCGTGATCGCGAAAGTGCTGTCCCCGATCGGACCCATCCCGGTCGCGAACATGTGATGGCCCCAGACGCCGTAGGACAGGAACGCGATCAGCACCAGCGAGTAGGCCATCATCGGATAGCCGAACAGCGGCTTGCGCGAGAACGGCGTGATGACCTCCGAGATCATGCCGAAGGCCGGCAGCGCCATGATGTAGACCTCGGGATGGCCGAAGATCCAGAACAGATGCTGCCAGAGGATCGGGGTGGCGCCGGCCGAGACCTGGTAAAAATGCGTATCCAGAAAGCGGTCCGCGAACAGGAAGACCAGGCCCACGGTCAGTGCCGGGAAGGCCAGCAGGATCAGAATCGTGGTCACCAGCATCGCCCACATGAACAACGGTATGCGCATGAAGGTCATGCCGGGCGCGCGCATGTTGACGATGGTGACGAAGAAGTTGAGGCCGCTCAACAGAGTCGAGACGCCGAGGATCATGAGCCCGATCACCCAGGTATCGATGTTGATTCCCGGCGAATACATCCGCTCGGTCAGGTTGGCATAGCCGAACCATCCCGCGTCCGGCATCCCGCCCAGGCTTTGCAGCAGCCCGAGATGCAGGAAGATGGCGCCGCCCAGGAAGACCCAGTAGGAAAGGGCATTGAGGCGCGGGAAGGCGACGTCGCGCGCGCCGATCTGCAGCGGGATGAAAAAGTTGGCGAAGAAGCCCAACTCCAGCGGCATCAGCACCAAAAAGACCATCGTGGTGCCGTGCATCGTGAACAGTTCGTTGTAGATGCCGGCCGAGATCAGGTGGTTGTTGGGCACCATCAGCTGGGCCCGCATCAGCATCGCCTCGATCCCGCCCACCGCCATCATGAACAGCGCGCTGACGCCGTAGAGGATCGCGATGCGCTTATGGTCGACGGTGGTTATCCAGCTCCAGATGCCGCGCGGCTCCTGGAGATAGTTCGGGTACTCGAATCTCAGCGTTCTTGGTTGGGCAGCCATCGCAACTTCACCTATTTCAGGCTCTCCAGGTACAGCACCAGGTCGTGCAGGTCCTTGCCGCGCAGCCCCAGGGTCGGCATCTGCGCCCCCGGTTTGACTTTATCCGGATTCTGAATCCAGAGCGCAAGATTCTCGGGCGTGTTGTCGAAGATCGAGCCGGCCAGCGTTCCCCGGCTGCCAAAATGAGTCAGATCCGGACCGCGAAACCCGTAATTGTATTGCGGCGAAAACCCCGAGATCCCACGGATTTGATGGCAAATCGCACAGGGCGCGTTCTTGAAGATCTTCTCGCCCGCCGCCGCCGCGGTCTGCTTGGGCTCGACCGGTGGCGCCTGCTGGGCCGCGACCCAGCGCTTGAAGCCGTCGGGGGTATCGACCACCACTCTAAAGCGCATGTTGGCGTGCGATAACCCGCAGAATTCCGCGCACTGGCCGTAGTATTCGCCCGGGGTGTTCGGGACCAGCGTGATCTGATTGATCTGCCCCGGAATCACGTCGCGCTTGCCGCCCAGCGCCGGCACCCAGAAGCTGTGAATGATGTCCTCCGAATAGAGCTCCAGGTGAATCGTGCGGTAGTTGGGCAGATGCAGCTCGTCGGCGGTCTGGATCTTCAGGTCGGGGTAGTCGAATTCCCACCACCACTGATGGGCCCGGACCTGGATGGTCAGCGCGTCGGCCGGCCATTTTGCCGGCTGGGTCTTCATGATCGTGTGGATGGTCGGAATCGTGATTAACATCAGGATGAGCGCCGGGCCGACCGTCCAGGCCAGCTCGAGCATCAGGTCCGATTCGTGCTCCGAGGGCTCGCCCGGCTCGCCCTCGCGCGTGGA
>JBGPMT010000109.1:0-9200 GCA_041487135.1 Binataceae bacterium (SeqCode)
CGCCTTTATCCATGCCGCCGAGGACCAGGGCCAGGTGACGCCGGAGGGCCATTTCATGCCGAATCCGGTCTACGTCACGGCAGGCCGTGCCTACTCGGTCGAGCACTATCGCCGGATCATCGGCTACATCCACGAGATCGCAAGCCAGGCGCTGATCATCATTCCCAGCGAGGCCGCGTTCGACAGTCCCGAGGTCGGGCCGGCGCTCGAGAAGATGTTCGAGAGCCCGTCGGCGTCGGCCCGCGATCGCGCCCGGGTGGTGCGGCTCGCGTGGGATATGGTGTGCGACTCGTACGGCGGCCGGCAGACGTTGTTCGAGCTGTTCAACGCCCTGCCCTGGACCGCACAGCGCGCGCAGCTGATGGCGAGTTTCGATATCGAACCGTACCAGCGGCTGGCAGCGGCGACCGCCGGTCTTGGCTCGCTGGCCGAGGCGGCGGCGACCGCGGCGGACGCGGCCGGCCGCAAGGGCCGCGACTACAAGGCCGTCGGCGAGGCTTACGCCGCCAAGTCCGCCGGCAAGATCATCGCGCGCTAGCGCAGAATCTGCGACCGCCCAGAGACGCTCCCTCCCGCGAGGATTAAGTTGCTGCTGCGCCGCTCGGCGTCTTGCCGCGGTTACAACTGCCAGGTGTTCGGCGGCAGACCCCATCGGACCCGCCCATAATTCTCGGCCGGCACATCCCAGGTGATCGCGACCGAATGCGAAGCGGCGCTGATATCGCGTACCAGGCGCTGAATCGGGCTGCCGTCGTAAATCGCGTGCGCGCCAGCCGCCTCGAACAGCCGGTTCGCCGCGCGGACGGCGGTTCTGACCGCGAACGAGATGTCGCGGCGCATCCGCGCCCGCTCGGGAATCGGGATTTGTCCGCCCGCCTCGCCGTACTCGCGCAAATCGCGCAGATCACGCAGCATCAGCAGCCGCACAGCGTCGACCTCCGCCGACGACTCGGCGAGCCGAATCTGCATAGGGGGCTGTTCGATCACCGGCACGCCGGTCTGGCCGTCTTTGCGGCCATGCATCTGTTGCTCGAACAGATCGACCACGCCCTGGGCCATCCCGATAATCGGTGAGGCCAGCGAGTAGCCGATAAAACTGAATATCGGAAGCTTGTAAAAAGCCGTGCCGTACAGCTCCCGTCCGGCCGTAGTGCCGGTCATGAACTGCGCCCCGTGGCAAATCCGATGCTCGGGGACGAAGACATTGTCGACGCTAATCGCCTTGCTGCCGCTGCCGCACAGCCCCAACACGTGCCAGTTGTCTTCGATCTGGAAATCCTTCTTCGGCACCAGCATCATGTCCGCATTGTTGAGACCGGTGATGATCAACTGCACCCATGCCGCGTGATCGATCCCGCTCGCAAAGTTCCAGCGGCCGGTCAGGCGCACTCCCCCCTTGGCCGGCTCGATCCGGCAGCTCACAGTGGCCGAAGCGGTCGAGGAGAGCACGTCAAGCGAGTCGGCCCAGTATTCGTCCTGCGCCTGCTTGGGCCACAGCCCCATCATCCAGTTGTGCAGCGGCCAGAACGAGCCCATCCAGCCGCTCGACCCGCAGCCACGTCCGAGTTGCGCGGCGACCTCGTAGACGCTGTCCATGTCGAGCCCGATCCCGCCGTACGGGACCGGCTGTGAGATGCGATGAATTTCCGCGGCCTTGAAATCGGCCACCGTCTCGTCCGGTACGTGGCGAAGCTTCTCGCACTCGGCGGCGCGCTCGCGCAGTATCGGCACCATCGCCGCCGCCCGCTCGACCATCTCCCGCCGGCTGAATTTCGGCTCACTGTCGCTTTTCGATATCGATGAATCTCGCGCGCTTTGCGTGCTCATTGCTCACCCTGGTTTTTCGAAGCTTGTGAACCTCGGCGATCGGGCGCACCGGTCGCCATCAAGGGGTCATGCAAAACGCTCCAGAAAGCCCGCATAACACATCTCGCACTTACAATAACTCCTATCAGCCTTTGCGACGCATTTTGCAAGCGGCGTCGCGAGCAGCCGGCGACATCCCGGATCTGCTTGTCGGCTCCGATGTGGTCGAGTATTAGAGACAAGCAGCCGCCGGGGGTCAGCGCGTCTTTCGCGATCCGCCTTCGGCGAGAAGGAAACGATCGATGAAATTCGGAATAATGTTCGATACCCACATCGACAAGTGGGAGCTGGTGCGGTACGCGGAAGAGCTCGGCTATGACACCGCCTACGTGCCGGATTCCGAAATGATGTGGTCCGACTGCTACGCGACCCTGGCGTTGGCGGCGTTCAACACCAAACGGATCAGGATCGGCACCGGCATTGCGGCGCCCGGGGTCCGCCTCGCACCGGTCACCGCCCATTCCATCGCGACCATCAACCAGCTCGCGCCCGGCCGGGTTTTCCTTGGCATCGGCACCGGACACACCTCGATGCGTATGCTGGGGCAGGATCCGACGCCGCTCCGCGAGCTGCGCGAATACATTCGCGTAGTCCGCCGATTGCTCGACGGCGAGGAAGTCGAATATACACTCAACGGCAACACCCATCCGATAAAGTTCATTCATCGCGACCGCCACTACATCAATCTGGATAATCGGATTCCAATCTACATGGCCGCCAACGGTCCCAAGGCCATGCAGATGGTCGGTGAATGCGCCGACGGCTGGATAGTCCACAATGCGAACCCGGAACTGGCCAAAGTACACTTCGACCTGGTCCGCACGGGCGCGCGCAAGGCCGGCCGCAACCTTCCCGCCGACTTTTATCCCACCTTCCAGACCAGCCCATGCATACTCAGACCGGGCGAGCGGCTCACCGATGAAAGGGTCATCAACGAAACCGGATCTCAGGTGACCTGCGTACTGCATCTGGCCTACGAGATCTGGAATTACCTCGGCAAGAAGGACGAGGTGATTCCGCCATTCTTCGCTGACGTGTGGGAGGATTATCTCAAGCGGGTTGCGAACTACAGTCTTCCCCCGCAAGCGCGGTTCCGCCAGATCCACGACGGGCATTGCACCTTTCTGCAGCCCGACGAGCGCCGCTTCGTGACGCCCAAGGCCATCCAGGCGATCTGTCTGGCCGGCGAACCCGACGAGATCATCGAACGCATCCGTGCCATGGAGCGCGTGGGATTCCAGGAGCTCAACATGCTGCCGCCGGCGGACTACCAGCGCAAGGTGTTTCGCGATTTCGCCGAATCCATCATGCCCGCGTTTCGATAGCTTTCGTTCAAGGTATCTCTCTGGCCGGTTGGAATATCTGCGGAGATTCGACTCATGACCAGCAAAGCGGCGTCGAAGGACCTATTGATGGTTGGCAGCCTGCCACTGGAAACGGCCGAAGCGGTCATGCGAACTTGCGCCTCGACCGTCGGCCAGTGGCTGCCGTGCATCCCCGACGGCGAGGTCGGCGATCGTTCGTATTGGATCATCGGGCTTGGCTACCGGGTCTACAACGGCCATCCCGAAATCGAGACAGTGAACCGGCCAGCCCCCGTCGGAGGCCGCGAGAACTGGAAGCCCAAGGACCTGGCCGACATCTGGCAGTTCCGGGTGAGGCCGGGAGTGAAGACCGTCAGATTCGGCGATCTCGGCTGGCGTCTGGGATACGCGCGGGACGCGATCAACTCTTATTTCGTATTTCGCACGCTGCGCGAAAAGGGCGCGATACCCGCCGGTGTCCGCTTCCAGGTCTGCCTGCCGTTCACTTACAGCGCGTTTGGCTCGATGTTCCGCAATCCGGATGACTTCGCGCTGATGACGCCCGGGATCGAAGAGGCGCTGAACGCGGAAGTCGCGAAGATGCTCGAGAGCATCCCCGCCGCGGACCTCGCGATCCAATGGGACTGCGCGGTTGAGATCGGAATCCTGGAAGGGATGATGCCGTGGGCGCCTGCCGATCGCGCCTTCGAGATGAACGCCGAGCCGGCCGCGCGCCTCTCGCCGCGCATCCCGGAGGAAGTGATGCTCGGCTACCATCTGTGCTACGGAAACCTCACCGACTGGCCGATGATGCGTCCCAAAGATCTGAGGGTCTGCGTCGATTACACCAATGCGCTCCTGGAGCGATCGGGCCGGCGCGTCGATTTCGTGCATATACCGATTCTCGATCACGCCGACGCTTCATACTTCGCACCGCTGCGTGATCTGAAATTGAATGATACCAGGCTCTACCTGGGGGTCATCCATCATATGGATGACCTCAATGACTATCGGCGCCGGATCGCGGAAGCCCAGAAATATATTCCGGCTTTCGGGATTGCCGGGCCGTGTGGGTATGGCCGCCTTGGCGCGAAGCTAGTTCCAACGCTGATGAAAGAGCATGTAATGGCGATGGAACTGTATAATCGTCGTTGAACGAACTGCCTAATCGACCTTGAAAGAAATCAGCCTGCCGTTCGCCGATCCCGGAGGCGGCCACCACGAAAGGGAGCCTGATGGCCACCAGCTATGACGCGATTTTCGTCGGCAGCGGCATCTCGAGCCTGGTCGGCGCCTCGATCCTGGCCAAGGCCGGATGGAGCGTCGGGGTTTTCGAGCGCAACCCCTGGTTGGGCGGCAATATACGCAGCGGCGAGATAACCGAGCCCGGATTTATCCACGACCTCTACTCGGCGTGGCATCCCCTGTTCGTCGCTGGCGAGGGCTACGGCCTGCTGAAGCAGGAGCTCACGGCGCGCGGCGTCGAGTACCTCAACGCCGAGTATGCCGCGGCCGGGCTGCTGCCCGACGGCACTACCGCTTTCATCTCGACCGACCATCAGAAGAATCACGATCACTTCGAGCAGCTCGCCCCCGGCGACGGCGCCGCCTGGGACCGTGCGGTTGCGGCGCTGATGGCCAAGTCGGACGTTGCGTTCGGCCTGATGTCGGCCGAGCTGTGGTCGATGGCCGGACTCGGGATCGTGGCGAAGGCGGTGCGGCAGATGGGCGTGCGCGGGATGCTGGAGTTCACCAGCGAGCTGCTCGGCACCAGCCGCGAGTGGCTGGAGACGACCTTCCAGTCAAGAGCGATTCACGGCTTGCTCGCGCCGTGGGTGCTGCACACCGGGCTCGGTCCCGACAACGCGACCTCGGGCTTCATGACCGCGCTGATCGCAGTGACGCTCGAGCTGATCGGGGTGCCGATACCGCGCGGCGGAGCGGCCAGGCTGGTCGACGGTTTCTCGAAACTGCTTCGCGACCTGGGCGCGGAACTACATACCGATGCGCCGGTGGGACAGGTGATCGTGCGCGGTGGAAAAGCCGCCGGAGTGCGGACCGCGGCGGGCGAGTTCCAAGCGCGGCGCGCCGTGATCTGCTGCGTCACACCCCAGCAGTTGTACCTGAAGCTGCTCGATCGCGCCGTGGTGCCGGACTGGGTCGCGGCCAACGCCAGCCGTTTTCGTTACGGACGCGGCGATATGCAGATCCATCTGGCGCTCTCCGAGCCGCCGCAATGGCCCGGCGGCGACGAGCGCTTTCTACGCACCGCGATGGTGCACGTTTCGGCCGGTATCAACGGCGTCTCGCGCGCGGTCAACGAGGCCGAGCGCGGCCTGCTGCCCGCCGACCCGACGGTGGTGGTCGGCCAGCCGACGGCGATCGATAAATCGCGCGCGCCCGAGGACCGCTGGATCATCTGGATTCAGATGCAGGAGATGCCGAACCATCCGATCGGCGATGCGGCGGACGAGATTCGCGGCACGAACGGAACCTGGACCCCGGAAATCCGCGAGCGCTTCGCCGATCGAGTGGTCGCGAAGCTGGCACGCCAAATCCCGAATCTGCCCGGCGCGATCCAAAAACGGATCGTCTTCTCGCCCGCCGACCTGGAGGCGGCGAACCCCAACCTGGTCGGCGGCGACCCGTATGCCGGCGCCTGCACGCCGGATCAGTTCTTCATCTTTCGTCCGATCCCGGGCCTGCCGCGCCATCGCACGCCAATTCCCGGTCTCTACCACATCGGCGCATCAACCCATCCGGGGCCGGGACTTCATGGTGCATCGGGCTTGCTGGTCGCCAAGGACTTGCTCGGCGGCCGCAGGGTGAGACGTGCCTTCAAGCAATGATCGGGCGGAAATAATCAGCGATGGCCGCCGTGAAAGCCGCCGCCGTGAAAGCCGCCGCCGAAAGCCGGCGGGGCGCCTCCGTTCGATCCGTGGTATCCGCCTGAGTACCAATGCCGCGTGACGGGCGGCGACGACGAGAAACTCGAAGGCGGCACGTACCTCGGATGCGCCGGCGCCGCGATGACCGGCGGAGGTGTGTAGGATCGCGCGGGTGGGGGCGCCGAGAACGCCGAGGGGAACGGATTCCCATGGTAACGACGGTGATGCCGCGGCGGGGGCGGCGGACGATTGTGATAGATTGGCGGCGGCGGGCGATAATAGTAGCTCGGCGGCGAGGAATAATAGGGTGAGCCGAAGCCGCTCAGCGCGCCGTAGGTGATCAGTCCCCCGATCAGCGGAATCAGCAGCGTGGAACCGGTCATGACGCTGCTTTGACCCTGCATCCCATAAGGATCGTTGTACTGGTTCTGCGCCTGGTACTGCTGGATGTCGCCGACGTCAGCCGGGGGCGAAGTGCTCTGGACGACCGGCGGGGGCAGGTTTGCGACGGCTTGCGAACTATCGGCGCTTGGCGCCGATTGTGAGTCCTTCCGATGGAGCGCCAACAGCTCGGGTTCGATCTTGATGCGATTGGTGATGCGGACATAGGGATCGTGCAGGTAGTTACGCGTCCGTTCCTCGGCGTGGCTGAAGCCCTGCTGGGTGGCGACGAACCCATAGAGCATCACGCTCCGCGCGCCGTCCTCGCCGACGGTTATCTGGGCGCCGACCGCGGGTAAACGATGGTTGTGCAGGTATTCGGTAAGCGCCGCACCGTCCGGGTCCGGCGCGGCCTGCGGCGATAGCGGGACGGCCACGACGGCGATCGCGAGCGCCAGAATAACAGCGAAGATTGAGCCTGCTCGGGACATACTGCTGATCAATGAGTGGAGCACATTTTATGCCTAATCCTTATCGACGACCAGCTTTTCCAGCCGCCAATCGGACCAACGCGATTTCCTCCGGTCTTGGGCGCCTTTTTTACGATCGCGGAATGTATCGCGCTCGGGCTTGTGGGGTTGAGCGCCGCGCGATCGCGCGATTTGGGGCCGGACCGTAGACGATAGGGTCGGTTGGTGGGGACACAGGCCAGTCTCAGCCTTGAGCTTGACCCTGGGTAAGCGCCGGCGTCAGTTGATCGGCCGACAGGCGCGTCACCACCACGCAGAGAACCGTATTGTACTGCGTTTCGCAGATTGAAAAGCCTCGATAGCCGTAAACCTGCACACCTTTGATTAGCCGCCCACCCGGCGGAAACGAGAGCGTGGTATCCTCGCGCCGCATAATACAGAGCAGCGAGCCGCCCCGGCCCTTATAGTAAGCCTGCGCGATCGCTCGCTGGTCCGCGGCATGGTCGACCCGGGCGCCGACCAGGGAGAGCTCTATCGATGAGAAATCCCAGATGAACAGAAAGCCGAACTGGGCGGCGAGCGCGACCGCCATCTCGTCGACCGAGCCCGATGAAATATTCGGCGTAAATTGCTGCTCGGCCTTCAGGTAGGCCACGATCGCGGCGTCAAACTCGGGGTTCTGAAGCCGGCGGGTCGTGATGAAAATGCTTATCGCCGCGGCCATCGCCGCGACGAGACCGATCGATATCCGGACCGACGGCCGGCGAACGCTGAATCTGCGCGCCCGGGCCGGCTCCTCCGGCGCGGCATCCAGCGCCGCAAATATCCGCTCCCGCAGCTCCGCCGGAGCCGGAATTATGGACAGGCGCTCATGCAGAAAGCGCTTGAGATCGACCTCTGCGGCACGCCGCTGACGGCACAGATCGCAGCCCGCGAGATGGGCCGAGACCGCCCGTTGCTCCTCGGCGTTCAGCTCGCCATCGACGTCGGCGCTGAGGTGCCGCTCCATGTACTCCTGGTGATCCACTGTTCAATGCGAATGCGAAGTCTGCGCCCCTGCTTCCGATCACGCCGCTCCGCACCTTGCGCAAGGTATCGGTCTCGCCATAACTGAGTCCATGCAGATCGACGAGCAACAGGACCAATGCAAAAACTTGCAATGGCATCAAATTGTTCCCGCCTGCCTCTCCGCGCCGGGCGGCCCAGGAAAAGAGAACTGATTACCTACTCATGCCCCGACCGCGCTAAGATTGCGCCCGCATTCCGGGCTTCAGAGCGCACGGGATGAGCATCAAACCCAAGCTTGAGGAGCGAACGATGGCCAAGGATCTCCTGCTGGTGGGAAGCATCCCCTGCAACACGGTCGAGGAAGTCTTCAGGACCTGGGGCCAGACCTTCGCGCCCCATCTCAAGTACATGCCCGACGGTGAGGTCGGCGATCGGCTGCACTGGATCGATGGCCAGGCCTACCGCACCTTCAACGGGCATCCGCAGATCGAGACCGTCAAACGCCCGGCGCCCGACGATGGCGTCGAGCGGTGGAAACCGCGCAACCTCGATGACCAGTGGGAGTTCCGCGTCAAGCCCGGCGTGAAGCGGGTCGGCTTCGCGGATCGCGGATGGCGTCTGGGCTACGCGCGCGACGCGATCAATTCCTACTTCGTCTTCAAGACCCTGAGAAAGGAAGGCGTGCTGCCGTCCGACTTGCGTTTCATGGTCGCGCTGCCGACGCCTGAAAGCGCCACGGCGCTTTACTTCCGCGACCCCGGGAATTGGGACGCGATCAAGCCCGCATATGAAGACGCGATGCTCGCCGAGGTGGCCACGATGGTCGAGCATATTCCGCCCGGCGATCTCGCGATCCAGTGGGACGCCGCGTGCGAATCGGTCGATATCGAGTTCGGGCTGCCGTGGCTGGGTCCGATCACCGAGGATCGCTTCGCTCGCTACGCCGGCCAGTTTGCGCGCCTGAGCGCGCCGATCCCGAAGGAGGTGCAGCTCGGCTATCATGCCTGCTACGGAACGCTCGGCGGATGGCCGACGGTGCAGGCCACGACGCTCGCCAACGAGGTCAGGTTCCTGAGCGAAGCGGTCGCGCGCTCGAAACGGCGCGTCGATTTCGTACATCTGCCGATGATGAACCGCGCGGACGCCGAATATTCAGCGGCGCTCAAGGATCTGAAAGTCGGCGACGCGGAAATCTACCTTGGCCTCATCCACAATATGGAGAGCTTCCGGGATCGGCTCGGCGTGGCGCGCAACTATCTCAAGGATTTCAAGATCGCGGCGCC
>JBGPMT010000110.1:0-9174 GCA_041487135.1 Binataceae bacterium (SeqCode)
CGGTCGGGCGATAGAGCGGCGTGCCCGGATAGACGTAGCCCACCGGCTCGCGCAGCCCTGATGCGACGCCCCAGATCAGGACGAACAGGGCGACGACCAAGATGCCGGTGCGCACGCGCCCGGGCCGGATCGGGATTTCGGCCAACCTTGCGAACAGCCCCTCGATCCAGAGGTATAGGCCGGTGACGCGCTTGGCCCCGCTGCGAATCTCGGGCAGCGGCAGAAAGCTCATCAGGATCGGCTGGAAGACGAACACCATCGTGAGACTGCCGGCCAGCCATACCGCGCCGGCAAAGCCGACATGCTCAAGCACCGGGATTCCGCCGAGCGCGATGAAGATGATCCCGGCGATGTCGGCGATAATCGACAGGAAGCCCGGCGGCAGCATCTGGTCGGTAGTTGCGATACAGGCCGCATACTTGTCGCGCAGCCGATCGATCTCGTCGTAGTACCGTCCCTGCCACTGAATCCCGTGACTCACATCACGGGCGGTCAGGATGAACGGTATGACCAGCATGACCGGGTCGAAGTCGTAGCCCATCACTCCCACAAACCCCAGTCCCCAGATGGCGGAGAAGGTGCCGGTGACGATCGGCGCCCACCAGCGGCTGCGCTGGGCCAGGAAGAGGTAGAGGATGAGGATCATCGCGACCACCGACGCGACCAGGATCGTCACCACCGCGGGCTCGTAGTAGTAGCCGTAGCCGCGGACGATCGGTTCGCCGGCCACGAAAATCCGGTGGTTGGCATCCTCGTACTTCTGCACCAGGCCGCGGATATCGAAAAACAGCTCGCGGTAGTTGAACCCTTCCTCGTTGAACGAGGCCCGGACCACCGCGGCCTTGTTATCGGTGCTGACCAGGGACCCGATGCGGTCGCGGTAGATCGTGACGTTGCGCTTAAGCAGGTCGATCTCAGCCTGGCCGTTGGGCAGATTGGGATACATGAAGGTGCGGGCGACCAGCGCGCCGGGCACCGCCTTGGCGTAGGTGACGCGGTAAGAGGCGAGCGAGAAGACTTCGTTGTGATTGACGCCGGGCAGCCGGTTAATATCGCGGGTCAGGTCCTGGATGATCCTGAGGGTCGACAGGTTGAAGATGTCGCCGCCCTTGACCTGGACCATGAAGGTGACGGTATCGGCCCCGCCGAAGCTCGCGAACTTGTTGGTCAGCAGAACGTTGGGATGGTTTCGGGGGAAGAAGTCGACGAAGCGGGTCGCTATCTGGACACGGGATGCGCTGTAGGCCATCAAGAGCGTGAACAGGAGCAGGAATCCGCCGATCAACCAGCGAAAACGGAGAATATTTTCGCCGAACCGGAAATATCTTACCAGGGAACCCTCGCTGGGTGCGCTGCCGTGGCTCATTTTGACTCCGTAATTAATTCCCAATTGTCACCGTTGGCGGTGCGTATGATGGTTCCGCCCAGGCCGACCGCGAGCCCCAGATGCTGGGAGGCGGCGACGGCAGTCAGATCCTGAAAGGTCGGATCCTTGGTCTGCCATTCAGCGCCCGGCACGCCCTGGAAAATCGTTCCCTCGGCACCCGCCAGCCATACGCTGCCAGCCGTGCTGACGGCATTGGCGGAGGTAGCGCCGTAGATCGATCGCTCGCTCGGCAGCTTGCCATCCTGCCAGCTCTTGCCGTCGTCCTTGCTGGTCGCGTAGACGCCGCTCTGACCGGCAACGATTACATTCTGACCACCCTGCGGCACCACCACGAAATAGGGCGGAACCGTGAAATCGGCCACCTTGCCCCCGCGCTGCACGTCCCAGGTCTTCCCGCCATCGCCGGAATGAAGGATGGTCTGAAACTCGCCGACTACCCAGCCGTTGTTAGGATCGCTGAAAGCGACCCCGTAAAAAGTCAGGTTATTGAGCTGGGTAAGTTGCCAGGTCTGACCGCCGTCGTTGCTCCAAAGCAGCGTGCCATGGTCGCCGACCACAGAGACATCTGTCTCGCTTACCGCGGCGACCGACAGCAGCTGCACGGTCGCCTTGCTGTGCTGCACCTGCCATTTATCCCCGCCATCGCTGGTTCGCAGGATCAGTCCCTGCTCGCCGACGATCCATCCGGTCTTGCCGTCCGCGGCGAAGCTGATGGCGTAGAGGTCGATGTCCTGGTGGAGGTCATTGCCGGGCCGGCCCTCGTTGAGATGGCGGCGCTCCCAGGTCTTACCGCCATCGTGGGAGACCAGGAGCAGTCCCCCGCTTCCGACCACATAGCAGTCGCTCGAGCCGGGCTTGATCGCGACACCGAAAAGCTCCTCCCACGGCCGTATGACCCGGCTGCTCGGTTTGATCGGCGGGAGTGGCGGCGCACAGCCGACCAGGAGCAAGAGCGCCAGACCGACCAGGGAAAGGGCTACTGGATACCTGAATCTTTTTCTTCTCACAGTTTTATCGAGCCTAATTGTGTTTTCTCACCTGTTGGGCACAAGGCCGACCCGATGGCCCTGCGGCCCATCACCTTCGGTCACAGGCCTTGGCTCCCCCGTCTACGACCTCGTAGCTGCTTTTATGTTACCGGCAAACGCGATGCGGTCTCTCGGGTACCGCAAAATCCTTTCCAACGCAAGCGTTCGCACCACGCATCCTCATAACAGGGAAATGCGAGGCCCGTAAAGCGAGCATCAGAAATTCTTCTTCCCCCGTCCCGTTCTATAACTTTCACTGACTCCTGGAGAAATCCGACAGGTTCAGGAAGCGCAAGGCGTTGGCCCCCCTCATCCCGGCGATCTCGCCCGGAGCGATGCTGCCCGCCTCGTGGGCCCGATCGAGCACGGCCCCCGCCGGAATCTCACGTGCATCGAACGGATAATCCGTCCCCACCATCAGCTTCTCGGCCCCCAAACGAGCCTTCAGCAGGATGAGATTGTCAACATCATAGGTCAAGGTATCGGCCCAGAATGAGCGCACGGTTTCGAGCGGGCTGATCGGCAGCCGGCTCTTCGCGATCGTCGTGTGCGCCCAGAAGTAGTCCATCCGCGGGACCGTCCAGCAGAGCGGCCCACCGCCGTGGGCGAGACAGATGCGGAGCCCTGGGACCTCGTTCATCACGCCGCCCAGGATCAGCGTGGCAGCGGCAAAAGTCGTTTCCCCCGGCATCCCGACCGTTTGATAAAGCCCCGGCAGCGCAGCGCGCTTGTGCTGTTCGGGCACCGACCAGGGTTCGTTCGTGGGATGGACGAAAAGCGGGCAGGCGAGCTCGACCGCGGCCTGGAAGAAGGCCCGCAGCTCGGGAACATGAAAGCCCTTGCCGTCGACTGAGGCGCCGATCTCGATACCCGCCAGCTTCAATTCACGGCGCACCCGGGTCATCTCGCGAATGGCGGCCTCGGGATCCTGCATGGGAACCGTCCCCAGGCCGATGAAGCGCCGCGGATTCTCGCTCACCAGGCGCGCGATAAAATCATTCTGGTAGCGGGACAGTTCGAGGCAGGCTTCCGCCTTGCCCCAGTAGCCGAAGGTGATCGGGGTTGGCGAAATCACCTGAATATCGATCCCTTCGCGATCCATGTCCTCTAGCCGGCGCGAGAGGATCCAGGCTTCACTGCCGATTTTCCGGTAGGCGGTCGACCCGATCATTATCTGGACGGCGGAATCGCCGTCCTGCTCGAGGTGCGGCCAGCGCTCGTCGCTGTAGCGGGCGCTCAGCGGAGGCAGCTTTGGGGGAAAGACGTGGGTATGAAAATCGACCCGTACGACTTTGCCGCTCTCAGGCATTAGAACGGCCACTCCTGTCCGACCGGCGTCGCGCGCTCATCGAGGGATGCGAAAGAGCCCTTACCTATTTGCCCTTGGCCAACTGGGCGCCGTCGGTCGCGCGCACCCCCAGCGAATCCAGCGCCCGATTCTCGGACATCGGATGGGCCTGGCCGCCGTCGCCGCCGATCTGCGGCTGTGAATCGCCGCCCTGGAAGATATTGGCGCGTGAGGGCAGCCCCTTGCCGTGACTGGGGCCGACCATCCGCCACATGTCGAGGGTCTCGGGCATCGCCGGCAGGACGCGAGGGCGATGGGCGTCGTCGAGAATCTGGCCGTGCTCCCAACAGAATTCGACCACCAGGTTGTTGGCCTCGTCGCGGAGATAGATAGCGATCGAGCCCGACGGCGCATGCTTGAGGAGATCGTTGCGGAACGGCACGCCCAGCGCCATCACGTTGGCCCGCGCTCTCATCAGATCGTCGAGCGTCGGCACCAGGATGCATACGTGATCGACCGAGGTGCGGGTGCCGCCGGTGCCGAAGACCCCGAGCGAATGATGGTAATGGTCGCCGCAGCGCATGAAGGCGGCCGAACGCTCAACCCAGTCGGAAATCTGGAAGCCCAGCAGGTCGGTGTAGAAGGGCACCGATTTGTTGACGTCCTTTTCGAGCAGCACCGTATGCAGCAGCTTCGACATATGAACCCGATGCGCATAGGTCGGCGGCATCGGCATCGTCACCATGTCGGTGAACAGCTCGATCATTATGCCGTCAGGATCGCGAAACCGGATGTGCTGGTCGACCCGGTCGCGCGCCAGCGATCCGCCGCGCTCGACCTCGACCCCCGCGCCCCGCAGCCGCTTCTCGATCGCCTCGAGGTCGCCCGGATTCGCCATCTCGAACGCGATCCGGTTCACACCCGGAGTCTGGCTCTGCCTGAGCACCAGCCAATGATGCTGGATGCCGCCGGTCAGATAGACCGAGCCCTCGCGCTCCTCGGTGACCTCGAAATGGACCACGTCCTGGTAGAAGCGGAGCGAGGACTCGAGATTGGCGACATCGAGCGCCAGGTATCCCAACTGCTTTGGCTGTAGCATAAAAATCTCCCTGCCTCGCTGAGATTTTCGGCGGGCGCGGACTGTTCTATCCGCTTAGCATGTACCTAATAACGCTGCAACTGTTTGTGCAATTTTGCGCGACCGAGCAGACTGGCGTTGATTACTTAAGCCTCTGCGCACCGCGCGCATCGCCTTTATCAGTCCCATCTTGAACCTGTAACGCCATCCCCGGCGCGGCGCTCAAGAGCTTTTATTTGTCGGGCGGTCCGATCAGGATCGCGTCGCCTTCCACCCGTACTCCGTAGACCGCGACCGGTAGCTTGCAAGGCTCCGAGGTCGGCTCGCCGGTCTTGAGATCGAAGCCGCCGTCATGCAGCGGACACATCACTTCGCAGCTCTCCTTCAGTAGCTCGCCCTGGTCGAGCCAGCCGCCCTGATGGCTGCAGATGTTGTTGATCGCGTAGTAGTTGCCATCCACGCAAGCCAGCAGGATTTCGTCCTCACCCAGCTTGACGCTCAGCATCGTACCTTCGGGAACCTGGCTCTTCTTGGCCGCTTCGACGAACTTCGCCAGCATCACTTTAACCCTATTCTGAGATCAGCCCGGCATGCCATAGGCCGGAGGATTCCGGACAAAAGCCCGATTTCAGAACGGAAAAGTCGACCCTCCCGTCACCGGCAGCACCTGTCCGGTGATATAGGAGGCGTCGTCCGAGGCCAGGAACGCGATCGCCGCCGCCTGCTCGGCGGCCTCGGCCTTGCGGCCCATCGGAACCTCCTGCCTGACCGACTCTCCGACTCCGAACACGCCCTTGCCGCCGAAAAAGCGGTCGCGTTCTTCCGCTTCCTCCGGCGGCAGCTTGGTGCCCGCGACGGTCACCCCGTAATCGCGCGGGATGACCCGATCGTCGGAATCGGTGCCATGCGGGGCGACCACGTTGACGCGGATCCCGTAGCGCGCGACCTCCTTCGAGAGCGAAGTGCTGAGCGCGATCACGCCGCCCTTGGCGGCCGCATAGGGCACCCGATAGCGGCTGACCACCGCTGAGGTCGCCAGGTTCACGATCGCGCCCGCGCGCTGCTCGATCATGTAGGGCAGCACCGACCAGCAGAGCCACATCGGCGCCCAGAACGAGCGGCGGACCTCGGCCTCGATCTGTTCGGGCGTGTAGTATTGGAACGGCTGCGCCCAGATCGTCCCGCCGACGATTACGGCCAGCACGTCGATCCGGCCGAAGACTTCCTTGGTGCGCGCCATCAACGCCTGGCAATCCTTGAGTTCGCACAGATCGCCGACAAAGGTCGCGATCCGCACGCCCGCCGCATCGAGTTCGGCCGCCACCTTGCGGGCGCTATCCTCGACGATATCCGCGACCATCACGGTGGCGCCCTCCTCGCCGAAGCGCCGCGCCGAGGCGCGCCCGATCCCCTGACCCGCCCCGGCTACGATCACGATCTTATCGCGGAAGCGGCGCGCACCGGCGGCCCGCGCGTCGAGCACCGGTCGGGATCGTTCGCTGCCGGAATCTGCCATGGGTCGTCCGGGCTAGAAGGGGTAGGTCGCGCCGCCGCCCACCGGCAGCACCTGGCCGGTGATATAGGAGGCGTCATCGGAGGCCAGGAAAGCGATCGCCGCGGCCTGTTCGGATGCGCGGCTGAACCGCTTCATGGGGATTTCCAGGTCGATAAACTCGCCGCGCCGCTGGCCCACGAAGCCGTCGCCGAAGAAGCGGTCGCGCTCGGCGCGCTCCTCGGGCGGAAGCTCGGAGGCCGCCAGCGCGACTCCGGCGTTGCGCGGCGTGACGCGATCGTCGGCCTGCGTGGCATGCGGCGCCATCACATTCACCCGGATCCCGTATTGCGCCAGCTCTTTGGCGAGCGAGGTGGTAAGCGCGATCACACCGCCCTTGGCGGCGGCGTACGGAACCCGATAGCGGCTGGCGACGGCATGGGTCGCGAGGTTCACGATCGCGCCCGCGCGCTGTTCGATCATGTAGGGCAGCACAGCAGAGCAGAGCCACATCGGCGGCCAGAAGGATTTCGCGATCTCGGCCTCGATCTGCTCGGGCGTATAGTACTGAAACGATTGGGTCCAGATGGTGCCGCCGACCACGTTGACCAGCACGTCGATGCGGCCGAGCGTCGCTTTGGTGCGCGCCATCAGCGCGCGGCAGTTCTCGAGCTCGGAGAGATTTCCGGTAAAGCTCGCGGCCCGGACTCCGGCCTCGGCCAGTTCATTTCTCACGCGCTCGGCGCTGGCCTCGATCAGGTCGGCGGCCATCACCGCCGCTCCTTCCTGACCCAGGCGGCGCGCCGCGGCCCGGCCGATACCCTGACCGGCACCCGCGATTATCGCGACCTTGCCCGCGAAGCGTCGGGCACCGGCGGCGGCGGGGTCGAGGATGATTTCAGTCGGCATGGATCGCGGGGGAGCGGGCGATCAGATTTCCATCACCACGGCCTTGGGTTCGGTGCAGAACTCGCGCGAGTACGAGCCGCCCTCGCGGCCGAGCCCGGAGTCGCCGACGCCGCCGAACGGCGCGCGCAGGTCGCGGATAAAGAAGCAGTTGACCCATACCGTGCCGGCATGGAGCGCGGCGGCCACGCGATGGGCGCGGCGCAGGTTCTCCGTGAAGACCATCGCGTTGAGTCCGTAGACTGTGTTGTTGGCGAGCTTGACGCCCTCTTCTTCGGTCGAGAAGCGGTTGACCATCGCGAGCGGCCCGAAGATCTCCTCGCGGCAGGCGCGCGAATCCAGCGGCGGATTGACGACCACCGTCGGCTTCACGCTCCAGCCCTCGCCCACTCCGCAGGTCAGGATTTCGCCGCCCTCTTTGGCGATCGCATCGAAGTAGCTGGTGACCTTCTTGAAATGGGTCTCAGAGGAGAGCGGGCCCATCTGGGTCTTGGGATCGAGCGGATCGCCGATCACCATGCTCTTCGCGGCAGCGACGAATTTTTCCACGAAGGCATCGAAGACCTGGTCCTGCACGAACAGCCGGCTGCCGGCCAGGCAGACCTGTCCCGCGTTCGAGAAGATTGCGCGAATCGACCAGGGCACGGCCTTTTCGAGATCGGCGTCGGCAAAGACCAGGTTGGCGCCCTTGCCGCCGAGCTCGAAACTCACCGGGATCAGGTTGGCGGAGGCGGCCCGCGCGATCGCGCGGCCGGTCGCCGATTCTCCGGTAAACGTTATCCGATCGATTTCGGGCGACTCGGTCAGGAACTGTCCCACCGACTCGGGCCCGAAGCCCTGCACGACGTTGAGCACGCCCGGCGGCATCCCGGCCTCCAGCGCGAGCCGCGCCATGATCGAGGCCGAAGTCGGGGTATCCTCGGCCGGCTTCAGAACCACCGTATTGCCCCATGACAATGGCGGAGCAATCTTCCAGGTCTCGAGCATCAACGGAAAATTCCACGGCGCGATCGCGACTACCACGCCGGCCGGCTCGTAGCGAGTGTAGATATGATGGCCGGTGTCGGCCGGGAAGCTTTCGGCCGCGGCCAGCTTGGCGAAGTCGGCGAAGAAGCGGAAGTTATGCGCCCCGCGCGGCACATCGGCCACCTTCATGTCGGTGATCGGCTTGCCCATGTCGCAGGTGTCGGCCTCGGCCAGCTCGTCGACATGCTGTTCCATCAGGTCGGCGAGCCGATGCAGGATCTTGGCCCGCGCGCCGTAACCCATCTTCGGCCACGGACCCTCGTCGAAAGCGCGCCGGGCGGCGGCGACCGCGCGCTCCGCGTCCATCCGCGAGCCCATCGCGACTTCCGCCCAGGGCTTGCGGGTGTACGGGTTGATACTCTGGAAGCGCTTGCCGTCGAGCGACTCGACCTCGCGCCCGTCAATAACATGCGGAACGAATTTCATCGTCGCCAACCTGCTCTATGATTTGGGAAACTGTGGCCTGGACTCTTGCTGCAGCCGCGATCCCGCGCCGGACGCGAGCCCGCGGGCCTGCTCAGGCGACTTTGGGCTTGGCGGCGGCGGCGGCGCGCCGCTCGGCGATGGTGACGCCGCCCTCGGCCCAGCCGGTGGCCGGCAACTCGCGAATCACGACCCAGACCGACTCGCGCGGCACGCCCAGCGTAGTCTCGACCGCCGCGGTCATGGCCTCGTGCAGCGAGCGGACCTGCTGCGGGGTGCGCCCTTCGATCATCGATATTTCGACCAAAGGCATGGCTCATGCTCCTCGCTTGATGGTTACGGTGCCAAGACGGGTGAACGCCGCCACCACCTCCGAGCCGGGCGCGACCGGATAAGCGTCGGTCATCCCACCAGTCATGATTATCCAGCCCGCCTCGATCGCCTCGCCGCGCTCGGCCAGGAAATTTGCCGCCCACGCGATCGCTTCCGCCGGATGGCCCATGACCGCCGCGCCGGTGGCGGTGGCGACCTGCTGGCCGTTGATTC
>JBGPMT010000111.1:0-9029 GCA_041487135.1 Binataceae bacterium (SeqCode)
GAGCGCGCCTTTCGCGACTGAGACCCGCGCCGGCCTGAGAATCCGGTCGCCAGCCGCGTACCCCCGATGCATCTCCTCGACGACCACGTTCGGCTCATGATGCGGGCTTTCGACGTGATCGACCGCCTCGTGGAGCCGCGGGTCGAAAAGACTGCCCTTGGCCTCGATCGGGGTCACGCCCTGCACGCGCAGGTAGTCGAGCAGCGAGGCGAGCACCATCTGGACCCCTTCGACTATCGGCGGGCCGTTGCCGCCGCCCTGCGCGGCGCCGACCGCGCGTTCCAGATTATCGACGATCGGCAGCAGGTCGCGCAGCAGGTTTTCGCGCTGCAACCGGACCGACTCCTCGCTCTGCTGGCGGATTCGCTTGCGCGCGTTCTCGAAGTCGGCCAGCGCGCGCAGGTACTTGTCCTTGAGCTCCGCGATCTCGCGGTCCTGCTCGGCGAGTTGCGCCTGCAGCGCCTCGATCGTGGATGGAGTCTCGGGCGCCTCGGCCGCCGCCGTCTCCTTCACCTCGTCCGAAGGAGTGAGTTCGACGGCCTCGGACTTGTGAGGGTGATGATGGTCGTGACGCGGTTCGGCCGGCCCGTTCTTGCGCTCTGAATGTTCCTTGTTGCGGTTGCTCATGGTTCGAAAGAATTCCCACGAAGAAACGTAAGCATCTTTTCAGCTTTTGCCACCCGAAACTGAAGAAAAATCCAGGTTGCCGAGGCGCTTGGCACTCGCACCGCCAGGGATTATTGTCCGGCTTGGTTGCGACGGCCGGCGCTCCGCCCGTTCCGGCCCAGGCATACGGAGGTTGTCAGATGGGAAGCGTGGATTTCTCGAGCCTCGTCGACGCCGAGCGCGGCGTGATCGATCGCAGAATCTTTTCCGACCCCGCCATCTATGAGCTTGAGCTCGAACGCATCTTCGCGCGCTCCTGGCTCTACCTCGCGCATGAGAGCCAGCTGAGGAGCCCCGGCGACTACTTCAACACCTACATGGGCGCCGACCCGACCCTGGTCTGCCGCCAGCGCGACGGCTCGCTCAAGGCATTCCTCAATTCATGCCGCCATCGCGGGATGAAGGTCTGCCGCGCCGATTTCGGCAACGCCCGTTCGTTTACCTGCACGTACCACGGATGGACGTACAACAATGCTGGCCAGCTGACCGGAGCGCCGTTCGAGAAACTCGGCTATGGCGATCGTCTGCGGCATGCGGAATGGGGCCTGATCGAGGTGCCGCGGATCGAGACCTACAAGGGGCTGATTTTCGCCAACTGGGATCGCGAGGCGCCCGGCCTGCGCGATTATCTCGGCGACCTCGCCTGGTACATGGACACGATGCTCGATCGAGTCGAGGGCGGGACCGAAGTGGTCGGCGGGGTCCAGAAATGGCGGATGCGCGGGAACTGGAAGCTCGCAGCCGAGCAGTTCGCCGGCGACATGTATCATGCCCAGACCAGCCATCTCTCGGCCGCGATCGCCGAGGGCTACCGCGAGATGATCGGCGACTTTCACGACGGCCTCGAGATCAGTCCCGGCGGCGGCCACGGCGTCGGCGCCTTTCTCGACCGTCCACTCGAGTTCGGCCATCCGGCCATGAATGCCTACTATCGCGACACGCTGGGCGAAATGGAGCGGCGGCTCGGACGCGAGCGGGTCCACGGGGTACAATGGGTTCACGCCACCATGTTCCCGAATTTCTCGTGGCTGTGGGATTTCCCGACGCTGCGCGTATGGCATCCGCGCGGTCCCGACGCGATCGAGGTCTGGGCCTGGTGCCTGGTCGAGCGCAAGATGCCGCCCGAGGTCAAGGAATTCGCCCGCCTGAACTGCCAGCGCCATTTCGGCCCCTCCGGCACCTGGGAGCAGGACGACGGCGAGAACTGGAGCTACTGCGTGGGCGGCAACGGCGGTTACATCGCGCGGAAATACCCGCTCAACTATCAGATGGGCATCGACCCGACCCTGCCTCATCCGGAATACCCCGGCGTGGTCAGCAGCGTCTACAGCGAGCAGAACCAGCGGGCGCTTTACGTGCGATGGGCGGAGATGATGAACGCGCGGAGCTGGAAGGAGCTGAGCCCGCCCGCCCGCCGGGCCGCCGCCAACCATACCGACTCCGACGCGCTCGCGCGCGCGAAATGATCGGCCCGGGAAACCGGCGGAGAGTCACGCATGGCTAGCAACGGGTCGCATCCCGCCCTGGAGCCTCTGCTCCTGCAGTGGCAGGTCGAACAGTTCCTCTATCGCGAGGCCGAGCTCCTCGATGGGCGCCGCTTCGACGAATGGCTGGAGCTGTTCAGCGACGATGTGCACTACTGGATGCCGCTGCGGTACAACCGCGATCGCCGCGACAAAGCGCCCGAGGAATCTGCGGCGGACGAGCTGTCGCTGTTCGATGACGATAAGGAGTTTCTCGCCGCCCGCATCCGCCGCCTCAAGACCGGCCGGGCCTGGGCCGAAGATCCGCCCTCGCGCACGCGCCATCTGGTGACCAACGTTGTCATCGAGAGCGCCGGGGCGGAGCTCGACGTGCGCTCGAATTTCCTGATCTATCGCAACCGGCTCGAAGGCGAGGTCGATCTCTACGCCGGCACGCGCCACGACCTGCTGCGCCGGCTCGGCGACGGACTGAAAATCGCACGGCGCAAGATCATCCTCGATCAGAACGTGCTGCTCTCCAAGAATCTTTCGATCTTCTTCTAAGTCACGGCCGGACGGGCAGGGCATGGAGCGGAAAAAGATCGCGCTCATCAGCGGCGGCACCTACGGGATCGGACGCGCGATTACGCTGACGCTCGCCGGCCTGGGCTTCGGCGTCGTCGCCTTCGGCATCGACCGCGCACAGGGCGAGGGTACGCGCGAGGCGCTCCAGGCGGCGGGGCGCGAGGCCGAGGTGCTGGAGGGCGACGTCACGAGCAGCGCCGACATCGCGCGCGTCGTGGAGCTTACCGTCCGCCGCTTCGGCCATCTCGACGTGCTCTGCAACAATGCCGGCGCGCGGCCGGTCGGCACCATCGTGGAGACCAGCGAGGCGCAATGGGACCTGGCCTTCGCGGTGAACATCCGCGGCATGTTCCTGCTCACCAAGGCGGCACTCCCGCATATGATTGCGGCGGGCGGCGGATGCATCGTCAACACCGCCTCGACCTCGGGCTACGGCGGGGCGGGGCATATCGCCTATTGCGCGGCCAAGGGCGCGATTATCCCGTTCTCGAAGTCGCTCGCGATCGACCACGCACGCGACGGGATCCGGGTCAACGTGATCGTGCCGGGCTTTACGCTCACCGGGATGACCGAGAACTGGCCGCCCGAGATCCTCGCCATCGGCCGCGAACTTAGCGTCGCGCGCCGCATCGGTCATCCGCAGGATATCGCCGACGCGGTCGCCTTCCTGGTCTCGGACGCGGCCAAGACGATTTCGGGCGCCGTGCTGGAAGTCGGATGGCTCCCCAAGGCGATGGCCGAAGCCGGCCCGCGATAATCGGGGCTGGCGCCGCCGGCGCTAGTGGTCGAGGACCCGCGACAGCGCGCGAGCCGTGTAGTCGACCAGCGCTATCATGCGCTGATAATCCATCCGGACCGGGCCGACCACGGCCAGGCTGCCGAGCGGCGTCGATCCGCTTTGATAGGGCGCGGCGACCACGCTGAAGCCGGCCAGATGGAGATCGAAATTTTCGGTCCCGATCGAGACCGTCGGGCCGCTCTCCTTGAGGCTTCGCTCGAGCAGATCCAGAAGCGCCGTCTTGTCCTCGAGCGCGCGCAACAGCTCGCGCATCTTGTTCCGATCGATGAACTCGGGCTGCTCGAGAGCCTGCGCGCTGCCCTCGACGTAGAGCGCGGCCCCTTCCAGGCGGGCCGCAACCGCCCCGCCCAGCACCAGCGCCTCGCGCACGAAGCGATCGTAGTGCGCGCGATCCTCCTTGAGCCGGGCCTCGATCCATGAGCGCGCTTCAAGCAGCGTGCGCCCGTGCAGCGAGTCGTTCAGGTAACCCGCCATCCGATCCAGCTCATTCTGCGTGTAGTCGCACTCGGTCTGGACCAGTTGGTTGTGCACGGCGCCGGCGGTGGCGGCGAAGATCGCCAGCACCCCGCGCTCGCGCAGCCGCACGAAGGTCACCCGCTCCAGCGATATCGCCTCGAGCCGCGGCGCCATGACCAGCGCCGCCTGACCGCTCAGCACCGCGAGCAGGCGCGAGGTCTCGCGCATCACGGCGCCGATATCGGTGTTGCCCGACTGTGCCGAGTAGTGCAGCTCGATTTGCGTGCGATCTTCGAAGCCGATGTGCGGCCGCAGCATCACCCGGTCCACATAATGGCGAAAGGCCTTGTCGGTGGGAACCCGGCCGGCCGAGGGATGCGGCTGATGGAGGTAGCCGAGCTCCTCGAGCTCGGCCATCAGGTTGCGCACCATCGCGGCGCGCACGCCGATCGAGTAGCGCGACGCGATCTGATTCGACCCGACCGGCTCGGCGGTGGCGATGAACTCATCCACGGTCGCGATCAGCAGCGCCTCGCTCCTGGGAGATAGCCCATGCTTTTCGGGGCTGTTAGCCATCTGATCGGGTTACGTTCGGCTCCTTGACCGCTCTTTGTCAACCACTCCCCGCTACAATTGTGGTCCGGGGGGAAGGCGATGTACAAGCGGCTCGGCCTCGATCCTTCGATAACCGCGCCGCCCCTGCTAGGCTGGCTTTGCAGGTCCCAAAGCCGATGGCGCGCAGCCGCAAGCCAATAAAGTCCCGCCGCGTCTACGTGCCGGTGATGCCGGCGGCGACGTTGTGGATCGAAAACGACGGCTACGACCGGCGCGCGTGGAGCGAAATCGTTGCCGAGGCGCCAGCCATCGGCGAGCTGGTCGAGACCGGGAGCCGGCTGGTGCCGCACTTCGGCGCGCTGCTGCAGGATCTGTTCCTCGCGCTGTTCAAGTACAACTTGGTCTGGCAGCCGCCCGACGCGGTGCGCAAGAGCGCGATCCTGAACCGCACCATCCTGGAAGCGGTCATCCCGTCGCCCTCCTTCGAGGCGCTCAAGAACCGTACGCTGCTCGAGGAGGACAAGGCGGCGATCGCGGCGCTGGTGCTGGGCGAGCAGGTGCTGGAGACGATTCGCTCGGAGAAAATGCTGAACCGGCGCGAGATCCTCGACCTCTGGGACCTGAAGCATCAGGAGGACGACCTCGAACAAAAGATTGAATCGCTCAAGAGCGTGATCGAGCTCGAACAAAACGCCAAACAACACCCGCCCGGCGAAAACCAGGCGCCCCCGGACGTAGACCCTAAAAAGAATCTCGAGCGGCTCAAGGACGCCGCCGAGCGCGGCGCGCAGGTCGCCGAGGCGCGGCTCAATCAGAAGGCGCGCGCGGTCCAGGATCAGATCGAGCACGGCGATCGCACCGAGCTCAGGCGGATGGAGCTTAAGAGCGCCGAGATGGCCGGCGAGATCGATCGCATCGCCGAGGACAGCCATGACTTCAGCCGCGAGTTCGGCCAGGGCGGGCGGCTCTCGGCGGGCGAGCGGCTTGAGCTCGGACGGAGGCTCGCGCGCAACCGCCGGCTCGGCGAGCTCGCCCGGCTCGTCGGGCGGCTCAAGCATGAGGCGCGCGCCGTCAAGCACAAGCTGCTCGAGCGCGGCGTGGCCGAGGCCTACGACATCGAGCGCGGCGCGGAGCTCGGCCGCCTGATCCCCTCCGAGCTGGTCGCGCTCCATCATCCGGGACTCGCGCGCGACTTCGGGCGGCGCCTGATCGAGGGCGAGCTGCTGCAATACCGGCTGCGCGACGATCAGCAGAAGGGGCGGGGCCCGATGGTAGTGTGCATCGACGTGAGCTCCTCGATGCAGGGCGACAAGGAGCTGTGGGCCAAGGCGGTGAGTTTGACCCTGATGGATATCGCGCGGCGCCAGCGCCGGCTGTTTCGCGCCGTGCTGTTTTCCTCCGGCGATGAGAGCCTCAAGGTCCTCGACCTCAATCGCGAGCGGCGCTATCAGCCGGAGCTCGGGAAGGTGCTCGAGATGGCCGAGTACTTCCCGGGCGGCGGCACCGACTTCGAGCGGCCGCTTACTCGGGCACTCGAGCTGATCGAGCACAAAAAGCTCAAGCGCGGCGATATCGTGATTATCACCGACGGCGAGTCGCAGGTGAGCCCCGAGTTCCTGCGCCATCTGCGCGAGCGCAAGGACGAGCTGGGCTTTTCGATCTTCGCGGTGCTGGTCGACCTCGGCTCGAGCGAGCTTTCGACGCTCGCCCAGTTCAGCGACCGCGTGACCTCGGTCAAGAAGCTCACCACCGATACCGCACGCGACATCTTCCTGAAGATGCAGGCCTGAGCGTGCCGGAACTCTACTTCAATCCGTGGGACCCGCAGTTTCGCGCCGACCCGTATCCCGCCTACCGGGCGCTGGTCGAGGGACCGCCGCGTTTGATCACGCTCGCCGGCACGATCGCGTTGGTCGCGCGCTATAGCGACGTCGAGGCCGTGCTGCGCGATCACGAGCGCTTCTGGCGGTGCGCCCGCCGGACCTGCCGCTCGCGCGCCGCGGTCCCGCCTCGAAGGCGCCGGTGCGATACTGGCGCGCTTTCCACGCCTGCGCCTGGCCGATCCCGCGGCGCCACCGAGCTACAAGGGCTCGTTTTTCCTGCGCGGCCTGAGCGCGCTGCGGATGAGAATCGACTAGCGAGTGTCGCCCGCGGGCTTCTCAGGCGGCGAGTGAGAGCACGCCCAGCTCGGCGTACCACGGCTCGGTGCGATCGTTGAGCAGCCCCAACTGGCGCAGGCACGGAATCAGCGTGTCGACGAACAGCATCGAGTTGAACTGTTTTTCGAGCTCGCGCTCGGCGTCCTTCCACGACGGGTTCTCGTTCATCTCGGTGCGCATCTGGTCCATCGGGATTCCCATCTCGTCGAACACCATGCTGTAGGAGAGGAAACCGTCGCGCGGCACCCCGTCCTCGACCTTGGTGATCGTCATGTCGCAGGCGGCAAAGGCGAACTCCTCGAGCGCTTTCTTGTCGGCGCTTTCGAGCTTGCGCACCGCGTCGCGCAACGCCAGCATCCCGAAGCCGACGTGGCGCGATTCGTCCTTCATGATGTACTCGAGCAGCTCCTTCAGGAGCTCGTCGCCGGTCTGCGCGTGCATGAAGCGGAAGGCGGCGATCGCGAGGCCCTCGGTGATTATCTGCATCCCGGTGTACTTGGGCTCCCAGCGCTCATGCTCCATCACGGCCCGCAGCAGGCGCTCGAGCGTTGGGTCGATAGGGTAGATGCGGTCGAGCTTGGTGATGTACTTGCGAAACGCCTCGACGTGGCGCGCCTCGTCGATTACCTGAGCGGCGGCGCACATCTTGGCGTCGAGGTCGGGCACCGCGTCGACCAGTTGCGCCGCGACCATCAGCGCACCCTGCTCGCCGTGCAGGAATTGCGACAGGCGCCAGGCCGCGAACTTGCGTCCGAGCAGCTCCTGGCGCTCGGCGCCGAGCGCGCGATAGAGCTCAGTCCGGCACAGCGGCAGCAAGCTCATGTTGAGCGGCGGGCCGCTTATCGGCCGGTCCCAGTTGATAGTGGTCGAAACGTTCCACTGGTCGCGCTTGGCGTTCTCGTAGAGGCGCTCGAGCTGGGGGAAGCGGACGTCGTAGTCGAAGTCGAAGACGCTTGCGGCCGGCGTGGAGATCCTGGTCGGAGCCTGAGCCATGGCAACTTCCTCCGTGGTCAGTGCCTGATGCCGCGCATCGCCTGCTCAAGCGAGCCGGTAGCGGGAATCGCTGCTGCCGAAAGTCTAGCATCGGCGATGCTCCGACCCTACCGCAGGCGGGGCCGGCCTGACCCTGGCCGCGATGCGGCGCGCTGCCTTCGCGGAAGGGCGAATAAACTGAGCGAGACAGGGGCCACCCGGCACCCAATAAAGCCATAATCAGGCCGCCGAGTGTCAGCAGGATGATGCTGCTGAACCTCAGCGCCCGCAGCAAAGAGCTCGGGATCCTTCGCTGCGCTCAGGATGACAACCCGCGCTTCGTCATTCTGAGCGCAGGCTGCCGGAGCGAAGAATCCCGGTCTTTTTTCAGAGCGGAGATACGTCGCTCCGCGTCGATTTCTCGCTTCGGTCGAAATGACAAGCGACAGGCTCGGACTCAACCATGCAAGAACTTGCCGGAGGCGAGGGATGCGGGCGCTACTGCGGTTCGGACGGGCGGATGAAATCGGAACTGACGTTGCAGCAGAGCTCGAAGCTGCTGCCGGCCATCGGCTCGGCGCCGTAGCCTTCGAGGCTGCCGTCATCGAGCACCTTCACCGCCTCGTAGCTGGTGATGTCCGAGTTGCGCGTGACCGAGAAGATATAGAAGCGGCCAGGCTCGAGCGGCTCGGGCGGACCGGAAGGGGGCGTCGAAGCGATAAACCCCTTGGGCAGCTGCCCGTAGACAACCTTGTGTACGGCAAAGTCCTGGTCGAAGCCGAGACGGCCCAGCAGGCCGCGGCCGGCGGCGAATTCCCAGGTTGGCACGCCGCCCTCGAACAGCACGATCGAGGCGTTGCGCCTGGAGTCGCTGTCGTGCGTCTCCAGCATCCGCGTGCCGGTGTACTTCACGACCGAGAACGAGAGCAGGTAATCGCCGCTGTGGGTATAGGTGATATCCACCGAGGCGCCCGGCGGCGTGGCGGTCGGCGTGGGCTCCGGCGACTCGGTCGCGGCGGGAGACGGCGAGGCTTCGGGGGCAGCGGCTTGGCGCAGCGCGCAGCCCGGAAAGTTCACCATCCAGGTTACCGCGAGCGCCGCGCCCAGCAGTGCGAATGCGCAGCGTCGTGTGCCCGGCGCCACGCGCCCCCGCGGTCCGTCGAGAGAATTCACAGAGCGCTACCGGGAAAAATCGATTGGCTGCCCGCAGGCGTTGCCGCCCGCATTGTAGTCGTAGACCATCCGGCCGCCGTAATCAGCGCCCTTGACGATCAGCGCGACCATCACGAGCAGCATCGCTAAAAACGCGTAGCGTCCTCGGCCCGGCAGCGGGCGCGCGGCGAGCGCCCAAGCCGTGAGGCCTGCGCTCAGCCC
>JBGPMT010000112.1:0-9002 GCA_041487135.1 Binataceae bacterium (SeqCode)
AGGAGTTGTGTTACTTTCCGTTCCCGAGCGGCGCCTGCACTCTAGCCGCAATTTCCGCTGCTGCTGCGGACTTTCGCAGTTCCGCCGTTGGGATTGCAGATCGGGGTAGCAGTATCGCTGCCCGTCGCCCCGCCGCCATGGGTGGCGGTAGCGTGTACAAAACCACCATCGGTGGTGCAGATTGCGGTGGCACCGGAATTGTTCGTTGCCTTAGCGGTCGCTACACAATCTGCCTCTGCACTGCTTGTGGCACCGCTGTTGCGGTTCGCTACAGACTTGGCTGTTCCAAAACCGCCGGTGCACTGCGAAGTGGCGCCAGAATCATGAGTGGCGGTGGCGAATGATCCGCAACCGACAGCGCTGGAAGAGGCATTGGCTCCTGAATCTGCGTGCGCGATTGCTTTGGCCACCCCGTCACTGCTGTCAGCGCCTGCACCAGAATTACCTGTTGCCCGGGCGATTGCCAGCGTCGCGGTCCCAGCGGCAGTAGCATTCGCCGACGAGCCGGTATTTGCGTTCGATCTCGCAATGCCATCCGCGCTTGCATCGGACTCGGCGGAGCCGCCGGATCTCGCATTGGATATCGACTTGCCGGATGCGTCAGACGTGGACGTGGCCGAGCTTCCATTCCCCAACGCGCTAGCGAGGGCCGGACCTCCTGTCGATGTCGCAGTGCATTCGCTGCCGTCAGCACCGGTTAGGCTTACCGTTCCCGATGACGTCCTGCAGACCGTGGCCGCTTGAGCGTGAGAAGGAACAAGAGCGAGCACCGCTAGCGTTGCAAGTCCGAACCAGATTCTACTCAGAGCGGCCGACATATATCCCTCCTAATTTGGGAATTGCCTCTTATACACCCGTACCGATTGCTAATGCCAACGTTGAGCACAGTCCGTCGATCCGGTTCAGTTTTGCACCGGCTGCTCCTACCCACCCCGCAAGGCCAATTTGCGAGCGCGCCACCCGCGGGACGCCTGTGAACGCCCGTCAAGCGCATCGCTTGCCCGTCCCGGCGGAGCGCCGTAGCTTTAGAGGCGCCGCATATTGGTACGCGAGGTAAGGTCTGAGGTGTCAAAGCGCAGGTCGATCATCGTAATTCTGTTGTTGCTGTCGCTCTCGAGCGCCGGGATTTCGGAGCTCAAGGCGCAGGCGGCCCCAAGGCATCATGCGCGCCGCCGCGCCGCCGCGGCGGCGGCGGAGAACCCGGGTATCCCGCTCAATCAGATCCGCGTACTGGGCGATCGTCCCGCGCCGTTCGCGCTCCAGGCGAAGGCCGCGATGCTGATGGCGGCGCATTCCGGCACCGTGCTCTATGCCTATAACGAGCACGCGAAGATGCAGCCGGCGAGCCTGGCCAAGATCATGACCTTCTACCTGACGCTCAGGGCGCTGCGCGACGGCCGTCTCAAGTCCGCCACGCCGGTCACGATCAGCGAGAAGGCGTGGCGCTTGTCCGTCGATCAGAGCGTGTCGCATATGTTCCTCGAGATCGGCCAGCAGGTCTCGGTCAACGATTTGCTGTACGGCCTGATGGTCTCGTCGGGCAACGACGCGGCGGTCGCGCTGGCCGAGTATCAGGCCGGGAGCACCGAGGCCTTCACCGATCAGATGAACCGGGCGGCGCAGGAACTCGGCCTGACCGAGACGCACTTCGCCAATCCCGACGGACTGCCGGTGGTGGGCGAGTACACGACCGCCAGCGACATGGTCAAGCTCGCGCGCATCGTGATCGAGCAGTTCCCCGAGGCGGTAAAGTACACCGGTGCCAAGGAATTCACCTTCCACAATATCCATCAGCGGAACTTCAACACCTTGCTGTTTTACGACTCGCGGGTCGACGGCCTGAAGACCGGCCACGTCGATGAGGCCGGGTTCCACCTCGTGGCGACCGCGCACGCCAACGGGATGGTGTTGATATCGGCCGTGATGGGCACGCCGAGCATGGAGAAGCGCCGCACCGAGACCGAGAAGCTGCTCAACTGGGCGTTCAACAGCTTCGTGACGGCCCGACCCGACTGGCAGAAGGCCGCGCCGCCGACGCTCCGGGTCTACGAGGGAGCGGAGCGCGAGATCGCGATCGGACCGCAAACGGTCCCCTACATCACGGTCGGCCGCGGCGAGGAGAGCAAGGTAACGCTGGCGGCATCGCTCAAGAGCAAATACCTGGTCGCGCCGGTGGCCAAAGGGACCGCGGTCGGTGAATTGCAGGTGATGGTGAACGGGAAGCCGGAGGGATCGGTTCCGCTCGTGACCCAGGCATCAATGGCGCAGGCCGGATTCTTCGGCCGCCTCGCCGATCGGATTCGAATGATACTCTAGCGATTGGGCGGCGCGCGATCACTTTTCGATCCGCAGCCGCCAGGCAGCTCCGTCGCGCCGGGGCTCCGCCACTACGTAGCCCTCGGCCTCGGCGGCGCGCGGGATATCGCGGATGCTGCGCGGATCGTCGAGGATCAGCTCCAGGGCCGCGCCGCGCGCCATCTGCTCGAGCCGCACCTTGGCGTGGGCCCAGTTGAGCGGGCACTTGAGTCCCCTCAGATCGAGCACGGCGGGGTTCCTGGCACGATCCATCGCGACTATTCATGTTAGCAAAGGAGCGGACCGGCACGCACGGGCATCCGGACCCCGAAACCGCTCCGCGAGCAAGCGATCGATTCGAGGTGAAGAATCGATCGGCGTTTCGATTGCTCTCGGGAGCGGCCCGCGCCATAGTTGTCCGCGCTCGCTACGGGGGGATTCTTATGGCGGCAATCAGTGACGACGGCGGGTTCGAGTCGCGGATCGGCAAGGGCACCAAGATCTCGGGCACGCTCAGTTTTCGCGCGCCGGTCAAGATCGAAGGCGAAGCCGAGGGCGATATCAGCGGCGACGAAATCCTGATCGCGGAGGGCGCCGTGGTAACCGCCAAGGTCTCGGCCACGCGGCTGACCGTCGCCGGGCGGCTGAGCGGCGAGGCGATCGTGCGCGAACGGATCGAACTGCTGCCCTCCGCCCGCGTCCAGTGCGCGCTGACCACGCCGAGTCTGGTGCTTCGCGAAGGCGCGCAGTTCGAGGGCGATTGCAAGATGCCCGCGAGCGCGAAGCTCGCGCCACCAAGCGCGCCGGCCCAGTCCTTCCTGTCACCGTGAGCCGGCGGCCGGGTCGATGCCCGGCGCTTTTACCAGCACGCTTTCCATACCCCGATTGTCGCGCAGGCGGACGATTACGCCGCGCTCATCGATATCGATGGTCTCCGAGTCGCCCATCCGCGGCTCATAAATCCAACTGAGTCCGCGCGAGTCGAGCTGGCGATAGGTCTGCTTGTGCACGGCGGCCGCCAGCGTACCGGGATTGAGGCTCGCCACCCGGCCGGTAAAGCGGGCCTGTCCGCGGGCCCGGGTGTGAACGATGATCAGCGCCTTGAACAGGATCAAGTCGGCGTCGATTTCGCGAAAGCGCCCCAGCTTGACGACCAGGTCGCTGCGCCCGCTGAGCGCGCTCAACGAGCCGCGCAGGAACTCGTCGCTCACCTGGTAGTTTGCGCTGCGTGAGAAAGGGCCGCGGCTGTAACGCAGGAGCGCGCTTTTCACGAGTCCGGCGTGGTCCAGTTCGGCCTCGACCTCGTAACGGTCGCCACCCTCGCTCGAGCGCCGCACACCGCTCAGGCAATTTCCCAAAAGCCGCTGCTCTTCGATCGCGATCAGCCGCCCGTCGCGTCGCAGCTCGTAGCGGTACTCGCCCTGCGGGAGCGTCGAGCTATCGGAGCTGGCTGCGATCGGCGATGAGTCTGGCGAGAGTTTCGGCGAGTTCGGGGGCTCTGAGCTCATGCTTGAAGTATACGTAAACCTCGCTCCCGTCACTGGCAAGCTCATGCAGCCGCGCCGCCCATCGGGCGAGCGCGTCCTGGTCGTAGTCGGGCTTTCGCAGCCGCACATAGACGAAGGCCGCGGTCTTCTCGACCGGCGTGACAATTTTTTCGCTCTCCGCGATACACAGCGCGGCCCCGAAATCACGCAGCGTCTGGAACGTCGTATCGCTGAACCATGATCGATTGCGAAACTCGAACGCGGCGCGCAGCCGCCCGTCAAGGCGGGCGAGAAAGTCCTGCAGGCGGGCGAGGTCGGATTTGAAATCGGGGGGTAGCTGAACGAGGACCGGACCGAGCCGCTCGCCGAGGCTGCCGGCAACCGTCGCGAAACGATCGATCGCCTCGTCGGCGCCGGCCAGCCGCGCCCGATGCGTGATTCGTTCGGGCGCCTTCAGGGCAAACCGGAATGAGGCGGGAGTTGCCGATGCCCACCGCTCCAGCATCGCCGGCTTGGGCATCGCCCTGAAGGTGTAATTGATCTCCACCGTCGGCAGCCGCCCGGCGTAATAGGCCAGCATCTGATTGCCCGGAAGCCGGGCCGGGTAGAAGGCGCCCAGCCATTCACGATAGCTGAAGCCCGAGGTTCCGATTCGCAGGTTCGCCGACATGTCTCTAGAGGTGTTCTGGCACCTGTAAAAGTGTGATAGACATTAATTGGCTTGAGGCTTTCGACACCTAGAGCCTAGCACTCGGTAGCCTGATTGTAGTATCGTCCGAAAGTGCCAAGCGTCCTCAGCTGTGTTTTAGTTAGGCCCACTGTCTCAATTTGAGACATCTTAGGGGCCAGTATGACGGTATTAGGCTTGGACCGGATATTAGAAGAGGAATGAAGTAGAGATGGCAGACAGCGCGAAAGTTCTTACCGTGAACGAATTGGCCGATTACCTGCGGGTGCATCGCTCGACCATCTACCGGCTGCTCAAGAAGGGGCAACTCCCCGGATTTAAGATTGGCAGCGATTGGCGTTTCAATATCGAAGCGATAGACCGATGGCGGCTGCATCAGAGTGCCGAGCAATTGGTCGAATTGGGCGCCAGTAGCGCCGAAAACTAACGGAAAGAGATTGTAGACCTTAGTTTCTTCCATATAAGCAAGGCCTGGGGCCTCGCCCGTACGGAGATTGGTTATCGGGGCACGGCGGATCGCCTTCCGACCTGTGGGTAGCGGAAGCAATCGACCAGGTGGTCGTTCACCATCCCTACCGCCTGCATAAAGGCGTAGCAGATGGTTGACCCGACGAAGCGAAAGCCGCGCCGGATAAGTTCCTGGCTCATCGCGTCGGACTCGGCGCTGGTGGCCGGCAGGGCTCGCCCCACGCGCCATGCATTGCGGCGGGTGCGGCCGCCGACCAAGCGCCACGCAAACGCGTCGAAGCTGCCGAACTCCGCCTGTATCCGCTGGAACGCGCGGGCATTGTCGATCGCCGCGGTAATCTTCAGCCGGTTGCGCACGATTCCCGGGTCCGCCATCAGCCGTTCGAGCCGCCGCGCCGTGAAGCGCGCCACCGCTTCCGGATCGAAACCGGCGAAGGCGGCGCGATAGTTCTCGCGCTTGCGCAGGATCGTCTCCCAGCTCAGCCCCGCCTGCGCCCCCTCGAGAATCAGGAACTCGAACAGCGTGCGATCGTCGTGCACCGGCACGCCCCACTCGCGATCATGGTAGGCGAGGGAAAGCTCGCTGCTGGCCCATGAACATCGCTTGAGCTTGGCGGCCTGCAAAGGGAACGCCCCCTCGATTTAGCCGGCTACCAGGCGCCGGCGCACGAAGATCGATCCGAGCAGTAGCAGGATCGCGAGCGGCAGGAGATAGGGCGCGGCGCTGCGATAGTCGGTAACGGTCGCCCCGCGCCGCTTCAGCACTTCCGACGGCGCGACGGTGAGCGCGCCACCGGTCGCGGCGGCGAGGTTGCGCAACAGCTCGATATCCGGCGGACGGAGCTTGAGCTCGGCCGCATCGGCGGCCACCGGCGCAACGATAAACGGCCGGCGCTCGAGCGCCTGCTCGAGGTCGTTCGCCTTGAGCATCAGGGTCGCGGTGTAGGCGCCGGGCGGCAGCGTCCCCGCCTCTCCGCGATAGAGCGCGGTATCGACCTGGCTCATCGAAACGTCGAGCACGATATCCCCGCCGGCGATTCGGCAGTAGAGCCCGGCTACCGGTTCGGAATCGGCCTTCTGGGCCTCGATTTTCACCCCCTCGGGCAGATCGGCGATGCGCAAATCGAACGGTCCCGAACCGCCCGGACGCATCACCCAGCTCACCAGTTGCGACCAGAATTCGGCGTAGCGATTCCAGCGCACCCAGCCGAGCGTGGTAAGCGCGTCGGGATCGGCAGTAAAGACCGCGGCCCGTCCCAGGCCGTATTGCCAGGTGGCCAGCAGCGGCTGAGTCTTGCCGCCATGGCGCAGCCTCAGCGGCACCTCGGCGCCGTTCTTGATGTCGGCTTCGGCGGCATAGTCGATCGGCGGCATCTGGTCGAGCCCGATTCCGTTCAGGACCGCGCTCGGGTCGCCATACTCGATCGCACGGTCATGGCGGCTGCGATTGGTGGTGCGCTGCGTCAGATGGACCAGCAACTGCGGCAGTTTCTCGATATCGCCGACGCGGTAGAAGGTCCCGCCCGTCATGCTGGCGAAGTCCTTGAGCAGGCGCAGATTGGCGAGGTCGGGGCCGATACGGATGGTCGAAACCGGGATGCCCTCGTGTGCGTAATCGGTGATCAGGCTGTCATGGTCGTGGTACTCGCGGTTGGTGTCGCCGTCGGTGAGCAGGATGACCTGGTGGACGGGAAGCCCGCTCAGCAGGATCTCGCGCTCGGCGATTTCCAGCGTCTCCTTGAAATCGGTGCCGCCACCGGGTTCCAGGCGCTGGATTCGATCGAGGAGCTGGGCGCGGTCCTCGCCCAGCGGCCTCAGATGGGCGAGCACATAGGGCTGTGAGTCGAAGGCGATGACGCCCACGAAGTCGGTATCGTCGAGCTGGTTCAGGAGCGCGACTGCGGCGCGCTTGGCGTAGCGAATCCGCTCACCGTCGCGGACCTCGGGATCGCGCGAGTTGTAGCTCATCGAATTAGACCGGTCGATACAGAGATAGACTGCAATGGGCTCGCGCGTCGGCGGCGGCGGTTGCGGCCGGAATCGGACCGGTAAGGCCCTTTCGAGCTCGCTCCCCTTGAAACCGCCATCCAGCATCGTCGCACCGTTCACTATCAGGCCGCCGCCCAGGTCGCTGACGTAGCGGGTAAGGGCGCTCTGGACCGCAGGGCTGAGACCGCCTGCCGTCACGTCCGCCAGGATGACGGCCTGGTAGGCGAGGTAGGCCTGGGGACGGTTGGGAAGCGCCGACGGCGCCATCACGTCGACCTGGTAATGCCGGAGCTTGAGCGCGTCGATCGCGCTCTTGCTCGGCGCGATCGTAACCAGCAATACGCGCGGCGTCTCGAGCACCGAGACCGAGGCGCTGGCGCGCGGGTTGATCGTCACGGCGGGCTCGGGTATCGAGAGGCCGACGCTCATGTCGTAAGCGCCGGCGTGATCGATCTGATAGGGCAGTTCGAAGCGATTGAGCCCGGGCCGCAGGTTCACCGTCTGCGCGCCGACCGCCTTGCCGTTGCTGTAGAGCACGAGCTTGCCGGCCAGCGGCTCGCGCGCCTCGCTTTCGATCTCGAGGTGCAGCGCGAAGCGCGAATAGGCGCGCACCAGGTCGGGGGCCTGGAGCGCTGTGAGCGCGACGCGTCGCAAGCCCGAGGCCGGGGGCGCAGCGGCGTAGATTCGCACTCCATCCTCGGCCAGCGCGGGAACCTCAGCCATCGCGTTGCCCTCGGTCTGGTTGCCGTCGCTCAGCAGCACCACCCGTTTCTCGGCGTCGGCGGGGAAAATCCCGAGCGCAGTCGTCAGCGCCGACCCAAGGTTGGTCGCGCCGCCGTCGAGCGGCTGATCGATGGCGCCGAGCAGGCGCGGATCGCCGAGCGGGGCGATAAGGCGTGTGTCGCGGCCGAAACCGATCACGGCCAGGCGATCCGCCCGGTCCATGACACGAGCCAGCTCGCCGACTCGCTCCCGCATCCAGGCGCGCTGGTCGGGCGCAATCGATCGCGACTCGTCGATCAGGGCTACCACCGCCACCCGGTCGGCGCCGATCCGGATCGGAAATTCCAGCCCCGCGATCAACAGGACTGTAGCGCCAAAGGCAAGCGTGCGTACCAGCGTTTCGAGCGCGCCGGCCAGCCGCCGGCCGCGGCCGATGGCCATCAGCCCGGGCGCCGCAATCAGCGGCGCCAGCATCATCAGCCAGAGCAGTTGCGGCCGTTCAAACATGACGCGGGACCCGCCGCGACCACCAATCGCGCGTAAGCAGCAACGACTCGGCCAGCAACCCGAGCATCGCCAGCGCCACCAGCCAGGCGCTCAATGTCAGAATGCCGGTGGTCATCGGCTGCGCCGGGTACTCGCGGTTTGCCGGCCGCGGCGCCGGTGGCGTGACCTCGGGACGAGCGGCGAGATCGGATTCCTCTTCGTTGAAATAATTCGCATAGATTGATAATTCGCCGGCCGGCGTCGAGAGCCGGTAGCGGCCCGCGGCCAGCGCCATGAATCCGACCCGCCTCGAGCCATCGGCCACGAGCTTGCGGATGCTCCCGCCCGGTTCGATCAGGGTGGCGCCGCCCGCAGCCGGAACCGTCACGTAACTGGCGGTCGTCACCACTTGCAGGCGCTCGGGAGCGGTCAGCCGCTTGACGACCTGGACGGTCAGCAACAGCGCCTCGAGATCGTCGGGATTCATCAGAAAATGGTTGCGGACATCGAAGGCGATCACGCCGAGGTGCCGATCGCCGTCGTCGATGATCGCGGCTAACGGGAGCGCGCCGTGGGCGGGATTGCCGGCCGAATGCGCGAGGACGTCGCTGCCCCCGGGGAGCGCAAGTTCGCGCGCATGGCCGAGCATCAGGCTCTCGCCCGCCGCTCCTGGCTCCCGCCGTCCTTCCAGCTCGACGGCTCCGAGGGTGCGCTCGACCGCGATTCCGCTCGTGCCGGGAGCGGGGGGATAGACCAGCAGAAAGGCGGGCGCATGCAGCCCGGGCACGTAAGAGTCGTGCATCACGATTAATTCGTATGGAGCCTCGTTCGGCTCGCGCCGGTACTGCGCGGGATCGAAAGCGGCG
>JBGPMT010000113.1:0-8988 GCA_041487135.1 Binataceae bacterium (SeqCode)
GCTTGCTGAGCAGCAGGAAGGCGCCGCCGAGCCCGATGACGGCGCAGATCACGGTCGCGACGCTGGCGCCGAAATGCGCGCCGGTAAAGCCCACCTCCAGGCTGCCGAGCGGGGCGAGCCCGATGAACGAGACCGTGTAGATGCTCATTACGCGGCCGCGCAGCTCGTCGGCGACGAACAACTGCAACATCATGTTGGTCGAGGCCTGGTAGCTCAACTGCCCTGCGCCGTTGACCATCTGCGCGACCAGCGAGAGCGGAAACGATCGCGAGATTCCGAAGACGGCGATCGATGCCGCCATAGCGAACAGGCCGACGATCAGATGGAGGCGCAGATGCCGCGGATCGTGCGACTTCGAGGCCACGCCAACCGCGCCCAGCACCGCCCCAACGCCCTGCGCCGCAAGCAGAAAGCCGTAGCCCTTGGCGCCCTGATGAAGGACGTGGGCCGCAAAGTACGGGATCAGCACTGAATATTGCATCGAGAACCCGGCCGAGATCGCCAGCACCACGAACAGGTAGAAGGTCGGCCGATGATGCCACGCGTAGCTCAGTCCCTCGCGCAGCCTGACCAGCATCACATTGCCGAAACGCGACTGCTCGCGCCGCGGCACGTCCATCGCGAACAGACTCGCGATCACCGCGATGTAGCTGAGGCCGTTCAGAAAAAAGCATCCCGCGATGCCGCTCACCGCGATCAGCAGGCCCGCGATCGCGGGACCGATCGCGCGCGCACCGTTGAAGGCCATCGAATTGAGCGCGATCGCGTTGGGCAGGTCCTCGCGCCCGACCAGCTCGACTATGAAGGTCTGCCGTCCCGGCATGTCGAAGGAGCTGACGAAGCCGTTGAGCGTGGCCAGCGCGATTACGTACTAGACCCTCACCACCTGCGTGTAGGTCAACGCCGCCAGCGTGAACGCGCTCAGCATCATCACCGACTGTGTGCAGGCAATCAGGCGGCGGCGATCGACATGGTCGACGATCACGCCGGCAAACAGCGCGACCAGCGGGATCGGCATGTAACCGGCGAACGAGACCACGCCCAGCATCCAGGGCGAGTTGGTAAGCTTAAGCACCAGCCATCCCTGGGCCACGATCTGCATCCAGGTGCCGATCAGCGAGACCAGCTGGCCGCCGAAAAAGAGGCGAAAGTTGCGATATTCAAAGGCGCTGAACGCGCCGGCCCGCGCGGGAATTGCACCGCTCGCCGTTTCGGCGGCCGCGGCTTCGGTTTCGACTGTGCGCTCGATGGTTGACGCTCGCCAACTGAGGTGTGAGCCATTGTGGCAGAGCGAATCGAGTTGCGCGAGGCTCGCTCCGCGCGGCGCGAAAATCGATCAGCTCTGCCGCTCGACGACTTCGAAACCGGCGCGCTCGATCATTTCACGGGTCGCCGCATAGCCCAACCCGGGCGTGGTCAGATAGCCATTGACGAAAATCGAGTTGACGGCGTTGAACAGCTCCGGCTGGCGCGCGCCGAGATTCAGCTCGCGGCCGCCCGCCGCGCGGACCTCGCTCTTCGGGTTGAGGAGGCGAAACAGGCAGGCCGCCTTGAGACATCGCTCGGGCGAAAGCCGCCGGGCCGCTGCGAGCGGCGTGCCCTTGATCGGATGCAGAAAATTTATCGGTACCGAATCGATCGCGAGGCGGCGGGTGGCGTAGGCGAGATCGAGCAAATCGTCGTCGTTTTCGCCCATCCCGATGATCCCGCCCGAGCAGGTGCTGAGCCCCGCCGCGCGGACATTTTCGATCGTCGCGACCCGGTCGTCCCAGCTATGCGTGGTGCAGATTCGCGGGTAGAAGCGGCGGCTGGTGTTGAGATTGTGATTTATCCAGCCCGCGCCGGCCTCCTTCAGGGTCTCGGCCTGCGCGCGATCCATCAGGCCGAGCGAGAGGCAGAGCTCCAGGCCGGGAAGCTCGTCGCGGATGCGTTCGCAGGCCTCGCCCAGATGCTCGATATCGCGCGTGGCCGGGCCGCGCATGCTGCATACCATGCAATAGCGCTGGGCGCCGGTGTCGGCCGCATCGCGGGCGCCCGCGACCAACTCCGCGACGCTTTGCAGCTTGTAGACCGGGATGTCGGCCTTCGAGAGGCGCGATTGCGAGCAATAGTGGCAATCCTCGGGACAGATGCCGCTCTGGGCGTTGCGCAGCACGCAAATTTTCACCCGCCGCCCGAAGGCCGCTTCGCGCACCTTGAGGGTCGCCGCCAGCAGATCGGGCAGGCGATGGTCGGGACAATCCAGGATCGCGCGTGCCGCCGGACGCGGCAGCTCGGCGCCTTCGAGCACCTCGGCAACAATGCGGTCAAGATCGAGCTCTTCGAATCGGGTCATGATGGCTGGGTCGCCGGAGTCCTCGGGCGGCGGCCGAAGACCACACAATTACGGGCTCGATTCCCCGTAATCAAGTGCCCGATAGTGCGGCAGTCCGGCCGGGGTCTGCCTGCCCGCGGGGCTTTTGCGAAATTTTCAGGACGGTATAGAATCGGGATGCCCGCAAGTGCAGCGTCCGGCCCCGGCACGGATCGGCGTTGCGCGAGGCTCGAGTCAGATGTTTGGCGAAATTAATCCGCGCGCGAAAGCCAAAGCCCCGTTCATTTCAGTCGAAGAAGCGCTCGAAGAGATCCGGCGTGGCCGGATGCTCATCCTGATGGATGACGAGGAGCGCGAGAACGAAGGCGATCTGTGCATGGCGGCCGAGAAAGTCACAGCCGAGGCCGTCAACTTCATGGCCAAATACGGGCGCGGGCTGATCTGCCTGCCGATGTCGTCGGAGCACGCCGACCAGCTCGGGTTGAATCCGATGGTCGCCAACAACCAGGCGCCGCTCGGCACTGCCTTCACGATCTCGATCACGGCCAAGAGCGCCTCCGGCTCGGGCGTGTCGGCCCATTCCCGCGCCGTCACGATCATGCAGGCGGTGCGCGACGAGACGCACGCCACCGACTTCACACGGCCCGGCCACGTCTATCCGCTGCGTGCGCGCGACGGGGGCGTGCTGGTGCGGACCGGGCAGACCGAAGGGGCGGTCGACCTGGCGCGGCTGGCAGGGCTCAAGCCGGCCGGCGTGATCTGCGAGATCCTTAAGGAAGACGGCACGATGGCGCGGCGCGACGACCTGGTGCAGTTCGCCCGCACCCACAAGCTCAAGATCGTGACCGTCGCCGACATCATCGAGCACCGGCTGCGGCACGAAACGATGGTGGTGCGGATCGCGGAGGCGCGCCTGCCGACTGCGCACGGCGAGTTCCGCGCCCTCGTCTACCGCAACCGGGTCGATCTGACCGAGCACCTGGTGCTGGTGATGGGCACGATCGACCCCGCCCGTCCGACCCTGGTGCGGGCCCATCGCGAGTACCTGCCCGGCGACGTTTTCGGCTATCTCCCGCGCGATACGCGGAGCCTGCTCAAGGTCGCGATGGAGCGCATCGCCGCGGCCGGCGAGGGGGTCATCCTCTACCTCAAGCGCGAGGCCAACGCGATCGCCGCGGAGCTCAACGGCAACGGGCAAAACCGGCGCGCCGTCAGCACCCATCTGAACCAGCCGGCCGTCGACTTTCGCGAGTACGGAATCGGCGCCCAAATTTTGCGCGACGTGGGCGTGCGCAAGATGATCCTGATGTCCGACACCACGCCGCGCCTGGCAAATCTTACCGGCTATGGACTCGAGATCGTCGATCACATCCCGCTCCTGATCGGTCAGACCGCCGCCGCCAATGGTAGATAGCTAGCCGCCAAGCCCGGAGCGTTTCCCCCGTTCCGATTTTCGATAACCAGATGTCGCAGACGCGTTTCGCGGTCGAGCAGGCTTCGGAGCATCGGCATACGCCGGTTCATCGGCCCGGCGTCCGCTTCGGGCGGGTGGCGGCTGCGATGGCTGCGCTGGCCGCACTCGCGGTCCTGCTCGGCGCCCGCCACGTGCCGGGCGCACTGGCCGCGACCGCCGGTCATTCGCAGGTCGTCGGGATCGGGAACCTCAGCCTCGATCGCCCGCTTGAGGCAGGGCGGACCAGCACGCTCGAAGTGACGCTCCGGATTCTTCACGGCTGGCATATCAATTCGAATCATCCGCTGTCTCAGGATTTCATCCCGACCCGCGTCGCGGTCACCGCTCCGGCCGGAGTCAAGGCGGGCGCGGCCGCTTACCCGACGCCGGAGATCGTGACGCTCGGGTTCTCGACCGGCGAGCAATTTTCGGTCTTCACCGGCAACGCGCGCATCCGGGTGCCGCTCACGCCGGCGCCCGGCTTCCAGGCGCAAGCGTCGGAACCGGGCGCGGTGAAAATCGATTACCAGGCCTGCAACAATGACCAGTGCCTGCGCCCGGCGTCGATCAGCAGGACGATCGATTTTGCCCGCCTGACGGCGGCTGGGGCGGAGCCCGAAAAGCCTGCGATCGAAGATCAGACGGCCGAGTCGGGGCCGGGTGCCTCCGCGCTCGCGAACGTGTTCGGCAGTCACGGCTATTTCCTGGGCTTTCTCCTGGTGTTGCTGGGCGGCCTGGCGCTCAACCTGACGCCCTGCGTCTATCCGTTGATCGGCGTGACGGTCGCCTATTTCGGGAACCAGTCGGGAACCCATCGCAAGGTCGCGATGCTGGCGGCGGTCTATGTGCTGGGAATCGCGCTGATGTTCTCGTCGGTCGGCGTCGCGGTCGCGCTCTCCGGCGGCCTGTTCGGCGCCGCGCTGCAAAATGTCTATGTACTGACCGCGATCGCCGCCGTGATGGTGCTGCTCGCGCTATCGAGTTTCGGCGTGTTCGTGATGCAGGCGCCGCAATGGATGATGCGCTGGGCGGCGGTGTCGCGGCCGGGCTTCCTGGGAGCGCTCCTGATGGGCTTCGGGATGGGCGTGGTGGCGGCGCCCTGTATCGGACCGATCGTACTGGGGTTGCTGCTGATGGTCGAGCGCAGCGGCAGCCCGCTGTTCGGGTTCGCGCTCTTCTTCACGCTCGCCGTCGGGCTGGGGCTGCCATACATCGGACTCGCGATGGCGGCGGGAAGCATCCGGCGGCTGCCGCGCTCGGGCGAATGGCTTCGATGGTCCGAGCTGTTGTTCGGCTTTGTCCTGATCGGCCTGGCGCTCTACTTTCTGGAGCCGGTCGTCCCGGGCCACATCATCAACCGCATCCTGCCGTTCTACGCGGCCGGGGCCGGGATTTATCTAGGCTTCATCACTTCCGCCGGGCGGAGTTGGCGGCCTTTCCTGGTCTTCAGGATCGGGGTTGGGATGGTCGCGATCGCGAGTATTGTCTATTTCGCAGTGTCCCGGGGTCCAAGAATCGCGCTGCACTTCGATTCCTTCGGCGAGGGCGCGTTGGCCAGCGCTCGCGCAGACGGCAAGCCGGTGGTGGTGGATTTCAGCGCGGACTGGTGCATCCCGTGCCGCGAGATGGAACAGACGACCTTCGTGGATCCGGCGGTGGTAAGGGCCGCATCCAGCTTCATCCGGCTGCGCGCGGACCTGACCGCCGAGAACCTCGAGAACGAGGAGTTGATCCATCATTTCGGCGTCAAGGGGGTGCCGACGACGCTGTTCATCGACTCCGCCGGACATATCCGTAAGCGCGAGGTCGGATACGTCGGTCCGCGGCAATTTCTCGAGGATCTCCGGACCGTGGATTGATCGGTCCGGATGCGGTATTTTTGTTTGTCTCCATAAATCGGTGTTTGATTATTGGCCTTGACGTTCCCCGGATATGGCCTCTCCCGGAAGGGATCCCAACCCGCCAGATTTCTTCACGATCCATAGTCTTTTTCCCGGTTATGACGCATTAAACGAACGATGTTTGATTATTCGAGGCGCTAAGCCGATCCGACTTTACTTAGCACCCTTAAATCGATATCATATTGTACGGCGGTTGAGGTTGAGGAGAGGTCATCATTCCGCCCGATTTATATGGCAAACAAGCAAGGGTCTGAGGGCTACGGGGCCGATTCGATCAAGGTTCTCGAGGGGCTCGAAGCGGTCCGAAAACGCCCCGGGATGTACATCGGGGACACCGCCGAGCGCGGGCTCCATCACTTGGTCACGGAGATCGTCGACAACTCGGTCGACGAGGCGCTGGCCGGTTTCTGCACCGAGATCAACGTCACGATTCTCGGCGACGACGCGATTTCGATCGAAGACAACGGCCGCGGCATTCCGGTCGACATGCATCCGACCGAAAAGCGCTCGGCGCTCGAGGTCGTGCATACCGTCCTGCATGCCGGCGGCAAGTTCGAGCACAGCGCCTACAAGGTATCCGGCGGATTGCACGGTGTCGGCGCCTCGGTGGTCAACGCGCTCAGCGAGGAGTTCGAGGTCGAGGTCCATCGCGAGGGCAAGCTCTGGTATCAGCGCTACGAGCGCGGCATCCCCAAGACCAAGGTCGAGCAGCGCGGGACGACCAAGAAAACCGGCACCAAGACCACCTTTTCGCCCGACTCGAAGATCTTTCCCGAGGTCCACTTCAAGTACGAGCTGATCGCGCGCTATCTGCGCGAGATGGCCTACCTCAACGCCGGTCTCAAGATCGTGCTGCGCGACGAGCGTACCGGCAAGCAGGACGAGTTCCATTACGAGGGCGGCATCAAGGAGTTCGTGCTCTCGCTGACGCAGAGCAGCGAAACGTTCCACGACCCGCTCTACTTCCGCGGCGTGCGCGAGGGCGTCGACATCGAATGCGCGCTGCAATGGACCGACGCCGTCCACGAGACGGTTTTCACCTACGCCAACACTATCCATACCAGCGAGGGCGGCACGCATGTCTCGGGCCTGCGCTCGGCGCTGACCCGCACGCTCAACAACTACGCGACGCGCAACAATCTCTTCAAGAACAAGGAGATGCGCCTGGAGGGCGAGGATACGCGCGAGGGGCTGTTTGCGATCGTCAGCGTCAAGCTGGGCGAGCCGCAGTTCGAAGGCCAGACCAAGACCAAGCTCGGCAACTCCGAGGTTGAAGGCCTGGTCGCGGGTCTGGTCAACGAAAAGCTCGGCGAGCATTTCGAGGAGAATCCGGGCGACGCCAAACGAATCGTGGCGCGCGCGATCGAGGCCGCCACCGCCCGCGAGGCGGCGCGCAAGGCCAAGGAGCTGGTGCGGCGCAAGGGTGCGCTTGATTCGGGCTCGCTGCCGGGCAAGCTCGCCGATTGCCAGGAGCGCGATCCCGCGCGCAGCGAACTGTTTATCGTCGAGGGCGATTCGGCCGGCGGCTCGGCCAAGCAGGGACGCGACCGGCGTATCCAGGCGATCCTGCCGCTGCGCGGCAAGATTCTGAATGTCGAACGCGCGCGGATCGACAAGGTCCTCTCCTCGGTCGAGCTACGCACCCTGATTACGGCGCTCGGGATGGGCGTCAGCACCGACAAGGACATCGCCAAGCTGCGCTATCACACGATCGTGATCATGACCGACGCGGACGTCGACGGCTCGCATATCCGCACGCTGTTGCTGACCTTTTTCTTCCGCCAGTTTCCCGAGATTATCGAGGGCGGCTACCTGCACGTCGCGCAGCCGCCGCTGTTCCGCGCCAAGAAGGGCAAGAGCGAGCGCTATCTCAAGGACGAAGCTGCGCTCGAGGAGTATCTGACCGATCTTGGCACCGAGGCGGTCACGCTCAAGGCCGGGCCGGGCAAGGGTGTCGACGAGATCAGGGGCGCGCGGCTCAAGGCGATCGCGCGCAGGGCGCTCTATCGCGATCGGATGTACGAGGCGCTGGAGCGGCGCAACAAGGAGCGTCCGATCGTGGGCGTGCTGGCCCGGATGGTTTCGGCGCGCGAAGTCAACGTCGAGACCTTCCGCGACGAAAAGGCGCTCAAGCAGGCGGCCGACGCGATTATCCGGGACCCGGAGGTCAAGGAGCTGAATCTCGGCTGCCGGATCGAGCCTGAGGACGGCTCTTTCCGCGCGGTCTGCACCCATCAGCGAAACGGCGCCACCCCGCCGACCATCGTCGACCTAGCGCTCTACCATAGCGGGGAGCTGCGCGAGATCCGACGGCTCTCGGGCGAGCTCGAGGAAATCAAGCCGCCCTTCGTGCTCGCGACCGGCGGCGAGGAGCGCACCGTCGAGACCCTCAGGGCGGTCGCCGACGCGGTGCTGGCGGCCGGCCAGAAGGGCGTCGAAGTCCAGCGCTACAAGGGTTTGGGCGAGATGAACCCGGACCAGTTGTGGGCGACCACGATGAACCCCGAGGTGCGCTCGCTGCTGAAGATCCAGGTCGGGTCGCAAGAGGAGGCGGAGGAGATATTCTCGAAGCTGATGGGCGATCAGGTCGAACCGCGCCGCCGGTTCATCGAGGAGAACGCGCTCAACGTGCGGAATCTGGATATTTGAGCGGTGCGGCTTTGTCGACTCGCCGCTCCTTCCGACCCTCTCCCCCAGATTGGGGGAGAGTTGGAGAGAGGGTCCTTGCTAGCCGCGCGGATGTCTTTAGCGCGGCTGTACGGCCAAGGTGAGAAGTTGAATTTAAGCATCGCGACGCTCCAGACATCGACGCCGCGAATCAGACCAGCTCCCTAACCCTCCCCCAATCTGAGGGAACCAGAAAAGTGGTGAGGGGTATGCGTGATGCAGCGAACTCGCGATAGAGCACGAGAACTCCGGAGCAATCAGAGCGACACTGAGCTGAAACTCTGGATCCATCTGCGCGCGTCGCGATTCAAAGACTTCAAATTCCGCCGGCAGCATCCGATCGGACCTTTCATCGCGGATTTCTGCTGCCCGGGCCGCCGTCTCGTGATTGAGCTCGATGGCGGCCAGCATGATGTGGATAGCGATCGGGACACCAGGCGTACACGTTTTCTGGAAGCTCAGGGCTACCGCGTGATCAGATTCTGGGATCCAGAGGTTATGGGCGATATCGAATCCGTGCTCACCAGAATTCTCGAGGCGTTGAATGAGCGTGGAACCGAGATGGTCCGGAGATACGACGCGCGAGGAAATTTGCGCGTCTGATAAAGACCCTCTCCCTAACCCTCCCCCAATCTGGGGGAGGGGACCAGAAA
>JBGPMT010000114.1:0-8977 GCA_041487135.1 Binataceae bacterium (SeqCode)
CGGGTCCCGGTCCGAAAATCCGGATCCAGGCTCGAACCCAAAGTCTTATGTTTTGAGGCCCTCGGGCCTCGCGTTCCATTCGTCTCGCCGGGACAATGCCTCGACGGACGGCGATCACTTACTTAGTACGAAGCGGGGATCGGTGTAAAGCGAGCCGCGATTACGGCATATGCGAGGCGGTGGTGGTGCCGAGGGTGGCGGCCGCCGTGGCCGCGCCCCTCGCAGAGCTAACGTAGGATCAGCGGGGCGCGCTTCTTGCGCGTCCGGTGGCGCGCTTCGTCAGACCGCGATTCTGCTTGCGCGATTTGTCAACATCGTCCGCTTTGAAGGCAAGGGGAGCATGCAAGTCTTCACTATGAATAGTGTCCGGCGGCAGTTTTTTGATTACGGCCAAGAGCCGTCTTTCCCCAATCCTGACCTTCGCATCCACAACTGCCTTCACGCTAGCGGCTAATTGGGCCAACGGCTCCGCTTCATGCGCCGAAAGCCTAACGGTAACCTGTCCGGGTCCAACAAACTCGATTGGAAATCTGACTCCATCGCGCTCACCCGCGGTCGCCGTAACGAAGGTTTCCTCAAAAGGATTAACTGAGTGAGCGACGAACTTGTCGCGAAGCGCTTTGAAATAATCGTGTGCAGCGAGAAAGTTCTCACCTAGGATCTTGATTTCTTCCCGACGTAAGCGAAACCGCACACCACTCGTAAAGCAGCGACTGTAGCGGACTAGAGCGGCTGTCACGAGCCCTTCAACTACGACAGAGTCTCGGTTCCTTGACTGCTCAAACGCAATCGCTTTGTTACAGAGTTGCGATACCGTCTCAAGGTCAATGACAATTCCATAAAGGTCCGCTAGCCTCTCTGCTTCGGAAAGTGTCACCTCTACTGCTCGATAGTTGCTTGGCATGGTCTTTCTCAGATTCTTAGGGTAGCTCACTCAAATGAGACCGGAGTAAAGCGAGCGGCGATTACGGCATATGCGAGGCGGTGGTGGTCCCGATGGTCCGGGCCGTCGTAGCCACGCTCGCCGTGGTCCCGGAAGGCGGTGCGGTAGCGCCCGGCACCTTGACCTGGACCTGCATGCGCTTGCCGTTGCGGATCACGCTCAAGTAAATGATATCGCCGGGCTGCACCTGGCGCATCCGGTCGTTGAAGTCGAGGAAGTTGGTCACCCGCACGCTGTCGACCGCGATGATCATGTCATAGGACTCGCCCACCCGGGTGCCATCGACCAGCGCGACCGCCATGATCGCGGGCGGGAAAAAGAGCGAGGCGGCGACTGCGGCGCCCTCGAGCACGGAATGCGCCCCCATTCGTACGCTCTTCAAACCGGCGCCCGCGGCGGGGCTTCCTGGCATCACGCTGACGATCAACAAGCCCGCGACTTCGCCGCCGCCCTCGACTTTGCGATGGGCCTCGCGCACGACCATCCCGATGGTCGTCGCGTTGTCGCCCTCTTCCAGAAACTCCTGCAGGCTCTGGAGCTGTTGCTCCACCTCGGCGGGTGCCTGCTGGCCCTGATAGTTGTAGAGATCTGCGCTCTGGTTATAGACATCCGGCACCGCGGTACCGGCGGCGGGCGCACTGTCTTGCGCCTGGAGCGGGACCACAGCCGGAATCTCGGTGGTTGTCGGCGGTAGCTTGACATCGCTCTCGGGCGCAGGCGCGACGACCGCCGGAGCACCGGGCGCGGCCGCGACGTGCACGTCGGGCGCGTCGCTTCCGGGCGCGGGAGGAACCGTGGTTCCGGGCGGCACCACCGCCATCGGGGCGGTTGCGGCGGCCGGCGCCGATTGCGCGCGCGCCAGCGCCGGGCGCATCGCGAACGACGCGGCGCACAGCGCGATCAGGGTCCAGCGCGCGCCGCTATGTAAGGCTCCAGCGCTGCTCATGCTCCACGACGCGGCCCTCGTTGCGAAGTTTCTTGAGATGCGATCGCACTGAACTGGCGGCGGCCTGATGCAGATGCTCGGGAACGTCGACGTAAATCCGCTTGACCATCGTCATCACTTCATGCGGCCCCTCGGCGAGCGCGGCCAGCACCTGGCGCTCGCGCAACTCGCGATGCGCGAGGTACTGGCGAATCTTCTCCTTGGGATTGCGTATCACCGGCCCGTGCGCCGGGTAGATCGTCTCGAGGTCGAGCTCCAGCAGCCGGCGCAGCGAAGCGAGGTATTGGCCGAGGTCGCCGCTATCGTCCGGGATAACGGTGGTGCCGGCGCCGAGCACCACGTCGCCGGTAAAGAGCGCCTTCTCCTCGACCAGGTAGTAGCAGAGATGGTCGGGGGCGTGACCGGGCGTGAAGACCGCCTTGAGCGTCACGCCTTCGCCCTCGATTATCGCGTCGCGCGCGATCGGAATGATCGGCGCGCCCGCGGGGTCGCGCTCGGGCCACGGCAGTTTGCGCGCCTCGAGCGCGCCGAAGCGTTCGCGCACCTGTTTGACGCCGCCGATGTGATCGGGATGGGCGTGGGTCAGCACGATGCTTGCGGGCGCGTGGCTATGGCACAGTTCGGCCAGCGCGGCGGCGAGCTTGTCCGGGTAGATTGCGACGCCCTGCCCCGTGTCGAGCAGGATCGGACGCCCGTCGGTTCCGAGCAGGTAGGTATTGGTGCCGGGACCGGTGAAGGGACCCGGATTCTGGCCGAGCACCGTCGCGACCCGGGGCGAGTGCCGGGCAAAGTCGGGCAGCCGAAGCCCGACCATCGAGTCCTTTACGATTCGCCGCGGCGTTTCCATCGTCCCGGTGGTCAGCTCGGCTACTCTACACCCTCCGGTTGCGCTCGAAAATCAGCCGCAATCCCTTGAGCGTCAGGAACTCATCGACGCGCCTGATGGTTTCGGATTCGCGCGCGATCAGGTCCGCAAATCCGCCGGTCGCGATCACATCCGCATCTTCGTTGCGCTCGCGGTTGATCCGGCCCACCAGCCCGTCGACCAGCGCCGTGTAGCCGAAGATCAGCCCCGACTGGATCGCGCCGATCGTGGTTCTGCCGACCGCTTCGCGCGGGCGCACCAGTTCCACCCGGTACAGCTTGGCGGCATGCTCAACCAGCGCGTCCATCGAGATCCCCAAGCCTGGCGCGATCGCCCCCCCGGCGTACTCGCCGCGCGCAGTAACGTAGTCGAAGGTCGTGGCCGTGCCGAAGTCGACCACGATACAGGCGGATTTGCAATCCTCGAAGGCGGCCACCGCGTTGACGATTCGGTCGGCGCCGACCTCCTTCGGATTCTCGTAAAGAATCGGCATCCCGGTCTTCACGCCGGGCCCGATCATCAGGGGCGCGCAGCCTAGATAGATCTCCGCGAGCTGTTCGATAACCTGGTTGAGCGAAGGCACCACGCACGCGACCGCGACGCCTTCGGGCCGAAGCGGCGCGCCAAAGCCGGCCCCGTTCAACAGCGTCCTGAGCAGCGCGCCGTGCTCGTCGGTGGTCCGCTCGGCAATCGTGGAGATCCGCCAATGGTTGAGCAGGCGCTCGCCCTCATAGATTCCGATTACGGTATGGCTGTTGCCGACGTCGATCGCTACCAGCATAACGAGACCCGCTCCCGCGCCGCACGCAACGCGGCGCAAGCGAACACCGTTTATGCAGGGATTATAGCCGACCGCGTCAGTGAATTGGGAAGGACCGCAGCATCAGGCGGCTTGGCGGCAGGATCGGATGCATCGACGACCACGGCACCATCGGCGAACCACCGATCCAGGGATAACCGGGCGGCGGCATCGCACCGAAGCCGGCGTTGGGCGGAATCGGCTGCGGAAACGAGCCGGAGGGAGCGTGGCCGAAATAGGAATAGCGGCCCAGCGTAGCGCCGTAATATGGATAACCGTAGATCGGCTGGCGCGGCCCGTAATAGGGCGGCGGTATCAGCACGACTGAGGGAGCGCCGACCTGCTCGTTTTGATAGTCCTGCGCGTTGCCGACCGGATTACCGTACGGGTCGGCAGGGGGCGAATCATTCTGCGCGGCGCGGTTCGGGCCACCCTGGGTATCTATCCCCTCGCTCGGATCGAGCGTGGAAGGCGCGCTCAGCGCGGATTCTGGATCGGGCTCGGGCAGCAAGGCGCTGACGGCCCACTGGTCATCATCGTCGGCGGCGGGGGCGTTCGTCGCACTGGCGTCGTGATCCACGCCCGTCGGTGGATCGCCGTGGGTGACGGCGGGAACGCCTGGCGCGCTCGCGGACGAGGGCTCGATAACATCGGGCGGCGGCAAGGCGGTCGCGGGAGAAGCCTCGGGCATCACGACCGCGCCCGGCATCTCGGCGTCGGGCGGCAGGCTGCCGTCAGGATTGTAGATACGCGGCAGTTCGAGCGTCGGATCGAATCGTTCCCAGCCGGTGCTGGCGGGAGGGACCGCAAGCGGCTCAGCCCAGCCCGCGGGCGCGCCGATTAGAAGCAGTGTCGCCGCCACCAGGACCAACCACGCTGCGCGATCGATTCTGTGATGGGCCGACTTAATCCTGAGAGCCGGCATGGGCTGCGCCTGCTTCAAGAGCTCCTCCCCACGATTTTTCGATCGCCCCACCGTAACATCATCGACGCGCCCTCGCCAAGCGTCATCGCTCTATTTCTCCAACCGGCGGCCATAGGCAAATTGTTCCGCTGCCGCGGCCGGCAGGATAAGATCGCCCGTCATGTCGGATAGCAAAGTGGCATTGATAACCGGCGCGGGACGCGGGATTGGCCGCGAGATCGCGCTTGCGCTGGCGCGCGAGGGATACGCAACCGGCCTCATCGCACGCACCCAATCGCAACTCGAGGAGACGGCCGCGATGGTCCGCCAGATCGGCGCCCGGGCGCTGGTCACGCCGACCGACGTTGCCCGGCGCGAACAGGTGCTGGCCGCGGTGGCGGCGGTCGAGCGCGACCTCGGGCCGGTTTCGGTGCTGGTCAATAATGCCGGCGCCTACCTGCGCAAGCGCTTCACCGAAATCAGCGAAGAGGATTTCGATTTCCAGTTGAAGGTCAACGCCTACGGACCTTTCTATTGCAGCCAGGCGGTGGTGGCCGGGATGGCTGAGCGGGGTGAGGGCACGGTCATTTTCGTGCTGGGTTCGGAGAGCCGCGGCGGTCCCGCGATGTACTCGGCCTACAACGCCTCGAAGCTCGCGCAGCGATCGATCGCCGAATCGCTCGCCCATGAGTACATGCATCGCGGAGTCCACGTCGCCACCCTCGATGTGGATGGCGCGGTCGACAGTCCGCTGGTGCGCGAGGCGGCGCCGGAAACCGATCCGTTGCACTTCGTTGCGCCGCAAAGAATTTGCGCCGAGATCGTGCATCTGGTGAACCAGCCGCGAAACGCCTGGAGTTTCGCCATCGACCTGCGATCGTTCGCGCAATGGCGTCCGCGGGCGGCGGCCAAGAAAGCGCCCGCGCAATAGCGCTGGGTCCGCGGCGCTATGGAGTTTTCGACGCCGCGCACTATACTCACTGTTCCCGTGGCCGGTCCGCGGTTGCGTCCGGTTTCGATGGTCTCACGGTCGGGGCGTGGCGCAGCCTGGTAGCGCACACGCTTGGGGTGCGTGTGGTCGCCGGTTCAAATCCGGCCGCCCCGACCAAACGTTCCAGATTGCCCTTTCCCAATCTGCTTCTGGCCAATCCAATGTGGGTGAGCAAGGCGACAGGGACCGGGAATGTCCACTCTTGCGGCTCGTCCGGTCTTATGAGAGACGACTCCCGGTGTCCGGTCCAGAAAGAGCCAAGTCGTGGCTTTTATCCAGGTTGCTCCCCATGGTCCGGCGGAGGTCGGGGAGCCCATTGACCCTCTGCATCGGGCCAACCCCGCCGACAAGTCAAGAGACATTCGCAAGCCGCCGCGAGTGCGATCGCTTGGGAAGACAACGGCTCGGCCGGCCGATGACGAGGCCACGCGGCTAGCTCCAATCCGAAAATTTTAGGCCGGTGAGCTGTTCCAGTCGCCGCCGCTCGCGGCGATACAGCAGCCCGAGCACACGCGCCAGCAACGGATTGAGGTTTCCGCGTTCGCCGACGAACACACGCGCGGCCGGGACTTTGAGTTCAGAGTCGACCCCGAGAAAGCCGAAAATTCTCCGCATTACGCAATCGTGTCTGCCGAGCAGGTCTTCCGACTTTACAAAGAGACAGTTTTCTATCGGGAACAGCCTGACGAATCTGCGGATCTGCCAGGAATAGAATCCTCGCGAAAGGTAGGTGTTGATCCGGATTGGATCTTTTCGCTCATCGGAATCACCGGAAACGAAACGAACGCGGAAAAACTCTATTGCCGCGGCCAACGCGAACGGCCAGCGTTCCCATTCTCGCTCCCGCACCATCTTGTAATGGGAGTACGCACGCTTCACCGGATCTCTGAGCAGAAAGATTAGCTTCATAGCGGGATTGTATGCGTGGATCCGCGAGGCGACGAAGGGCAAAAACATGTATATAGGAGTAGCCTCTCCCCAGAGCTGATGCGGTTGCGCGTCGTCGTAGAGTTGATGGTAGGCGCCATATCTTGGCGATCCGGTCGAAGGGTCCAAATACTCTCGTTCGAAATCGAAGAAATGAGCCTCCTTGATCTCCGGGATGAAAATTTGAGGATGCTGGCGCAGAAAGCTTGCCAGGGCCGTGGTGCCGCCCTTTTGGGTGCCCACCACCAAAAAATCGACCTTTCCGTTGGCGCGCACGTGTCGTTACCGCTTTGACAGGCTCAACGAAACGGAATTTACGTTTTGAGTCTCCGATTTCAACCACCCATATAGATGGGACGGTCACCGTCTGCAAGATTCTAGTTCGGTTTTGGTCCAACGTCTCTCCCGCCGGCGCGAACAGGGGCCGGGATGCGTGTGATGGCCACCCAACGCCAGGAAATGCCACTTTTTCAAGCGATTCCGCCTCCACTTACCCCTACCCGCGGCCACCCTGGTCACCCAAATCGGCTCCCCTCCGCGCCTCACTTATCCGCGAAAATGAATACCGGAAAGCAATAGCCGCCTACGAACGAGCGCTTCGAGATTGTTCGGCATCAGTTCAAGTGCATGTTCGTATGCGTCCAGTGCCTTCGGATATGCTCGCCCGGTCTTATGAGAGGTGACTCCCGGTGTCCGGTCCAGAAAGAGCCAAATCGTGGCTTTTGACCAGGTTGCTTCCCGTGGTGCGGCCGAGATCGATTAGGCAGATCTTTCTCCTGAATCTGCCGTTTTCGGGCTCGACCGCGATGGCGGAGCTGCTGCTCACGTCCCCCAAGACCTGGCGCTGCTGGCCCGATGCCGAGGGTCAATGGGTTCCCGAGGTCAGAGCCGAGATGCGCCGCGACCCCTGGAGCCCCGAGGTCGATTTTGATTGGCCGCGCATTCGGGCGGCATGGCTGAAATCCAAGCCCGCCCACAAGTCAATCCTGATCGAGAAATCTCCTCCCAATCTGCTGCGCGCCCGATCGATCATGAAGACCTTCCCGGACTCGGTCTTCGTGATCTCCAATCGCAATCCTTACGCATGGCTCAGCAGCGTCATGCACCGGGACCATAGCGAGCGAATCGTCACTGCGGACGGCCGGCGCGAGGTCATCATCCTTGAGCTCGCCAAATGGATACTGGGATCGCGCCGGCAGATCGAGAACATCGAGCTGGTCAGGGGACGCAGCGTCATCACGACCTACGAGTCGTTTTGCGCCTCACCGGAGATCGTCCTGCAAAATCTGAATGGCTACTGCGGCGACCTGCAGGTAGACCGGCACTCCAGGGTGCGGGTCAAGGACTATCCCGAGCAGGGTCTGGTCAACATGAACCCGAGCCAGATCGCGCGGCTCACGTCCGACGACATCGCCCTAGCCAACGAGATCCTCGAGGGGGCACGGCCGGTGGTGGAGTTTTTCGGTTACGAAATACCTGGCGAGCGGCTCGCCGCGGTCCCCGAGGACTAATGGAACCCCGACGCGAGCGCGTCAAGCCGCGCCTCGCTCAGGCTTCCGACCGGCGTGAAGCTTTTCGTCTTCAGGCTGAAGACCTCGGCTGTCGCCACCGGCGCCGCGGGAAAAGCGGTAGAACCTCCCGCAATCAACACCCGCGATCCGGTGAGTAGCGCGGCGGCCTGAAGAAGGCGTACCTGGCTCATCTTCCCGACCGGGGTGAACTGCCGGGTCTTGAGATCGAACAGTTCCGCGCTGTCGAGGACCCCGCTGACGCCCACACCGCCCGCCACGAGTACGAAGCGATTGTTGATCGCGGTCGCAGTATGAAGAGCACGCGCCTCGGACATGTCCCCGACCTTGACGAAAGTGCGCGTCTTCAGGTCGAAAAGCTCCGCCGAGGCGAGCGCACCGGATCCATTGTTGCCGCCGGTGACCAGCACGAAGCGCTTAGCCAGCACCGCAACTGCATGGGAATCGCGCGCGTCGTGCATGTCACCCACCGCGCTGAAGGTTCCGGTTCTTGCGTCGAACAGTTCGGCATCGCCAAGCGGATTCAAGTTCTGGTCATCGCCGCCGACTATCAATACCAATCGGTTCGACAACCGTGCCGCCTGGTGAAACACCCGTTTTTCCTTCATCGTGCCGGCCAGCGCCGTGAAGGTCCGGCTCTGGAGGTCGAAGATCTCGGCGCTATCGAGTGCGACGCTGTTGCCGTCTGCGCCTCCCGCGATCAGGACCTGGCGGCGGTTGAGAGTGGTCGCGCTCGGCGCCTGCCGCACCGCGTTCATCTTGCCGACCGCGATAAACATTGCGCTTTTTCGATCGAAAATCTCCGCGCTGTCGAGCACGGTACGCGTCGCATCGAATCCACCGGCGATCAGGATGAAGCGGCCAGCTATTGGCGCCATCGCATAACTGACGCGCGAGGTGGTCATATCGGGAGCCACGGCAAAGCGCATGGTCTGCGGGTCGAAAAGGTTGGCGCTGGCCACAATCGTGTCGGCGCCGAAGCCGCCTGTCACCAGGATATTGTCCGCTGGGACGGCCGCACCGGCCCGGGCGATCGCAGGCCAAATCGTCGCGGCCAGCAGGAACGCCACCAA
>JBGPMT010000115.1:0-8971 GCA_041487135.1 Binataceae bacterium (SeqCode)
GCGCAGAAAATGACGCATCACCTGCGGCTCGCTGAGTTCCGGAAAGCCGGGGATGTCGTCGCGGCAAAGCGCTGCGCCTAAAATCGCGGCCGCGTCGGGCTCGCCGGCGGCGCGCGCGGCGACGTCCGCGCCGGATCGTCCGGCCGCCGACTCCTCGAAGATTAGAGGTACAAGCGCTGAGGCTGGCGCCGCGTCCTGGGAATCGAGCGTGGAAGGCTGTGTTTTGGGGATTTTTCCAGCACTCGCCATTAGTAGACCTTATGCCGCGATAGAATCGACGAGCCGCTGGAGATCGTCGTCGGGGTTCATCTCGGTTACCGCGATCAGGACAGCTCCGGACCGATCCGGACTCTCCCGCCCCACCGCCACTCCCGCGAGCACGCCCTTGCGCTCGGCGCGCTTGAGCAGCGCCGCCGGGTCGTCGGCGTCGATCGCGAACTCGTTGAAGAACGGACCGGTGAAACGGCGCCGCAGGCCCGCCGCTTCGAGCATCGAGGCGACGCGATGCGCGCGCTCGACGTTGAGTCCCGCCAAGTCACGCAAACCGCGCCGGCCCATCATCGCGAGATAGACGGTCGCGGCCAGCGCGCACAACGAGTGGTTGGTGCAGATGTTCGAGGTGGCGCGTTCGCGGCGGATATGCTGCTCGCGCGTTGCGAGGGTCAGGGTGAATGCGCGATTACCGCGCTGGTCGTGGCTCTGGCCGACCAGCCGTCCCGGCATCTGGCGGACGTGCGCCATCCGGGTCGCCATGAAACCGACCCCGGGCCCGCCGAACTCAAGCGGCATCCCGAAGCTCTGCCCTTCGCCGACCGCGATATCGGCGCCGAGTTCGCCGGGAGATTTCAGCAGCCCGAGCGCTAGCGCCTCGGCGGTAGCGGAAATCGAGACGGCGCCGACGCGACGCGCGATTGCCGAGAGTTCCGCCAGCGGCTCGATGATACCGAAGAAATTCGGATAGCCGGTGACCACGCACAGCAGGCGCTCGTCGGCAAGCGCGCGGAGCGCGTCGAGGTCGGTGGCACCGCTGACGGGGTCAAGCGGAGTCTCGATGATCTCGAGGCCATCGAGGGCGCTCAGGTAGGTCCTGACCGTCTGCCGATAGTCGGGCCACAGCGCGCGCGACAGCGCGACGCGCGATCGCCGGGGCATCATGCGGCGCGCCATCAAGACCGCTTCCGCGGTGGCCGACGCGCCGTCGTACAGGCTGGCGTTGGCGACCTCGAGTCCGGTGAGCTGCGCGATCATCGATTGAAACTCAAAAATCGCCTGGGTAGTGCCCTGGCTGGCCTCCGCCTGATACGGCGTATAGGCGGTTGCGAACTCGGCGCGGGCGGTAATCGCGCGTACCGCGGCCGGCACGTAATGCCGGTAGTAGCCAGCGCCGAGAAAGCTCACGTAGTCCTCAGCGCCGCGATTTTTCGCCGCCAGCGCCGCCAGCCTCGCAGCCACCGCCTGTTCATCGAGACCCGCCGGCAGCCCGATCGACGCGCGCCTGCGCAGCCCTTCCGGCACGTGAGCGACCAGGTCATCGAGCGTCCGCGCGCCAACGGCCTCAAGCATCGCGGCCAGCTCAGCCTGAGTGTGCGGATGAAATCTCATCTGTATGAAACAGGAGACTGGTCGAATCGGCGGGCGAGCGTAATCACCTCCGCAGCCCCTTCCCGGTCCCCCACGACTCCATTTTTATAGCCGATGGCGGAGGGCGATTCCATCGAGGATCGCAGCGCCGCGCGGGCGTTCGATCGCATTTATTGACAGCGTCGCCGCGCAATGGGAGAGACTGGTCTAGCTGATTTTCGCGCCCGACGAGGACGAGCGATGGCGGAGCTGACAAGACGTTTCGAGGGCCAGAGCGCGGTCGTTACCGGCGCCGCCCAGGGTATAGGGAAAGTTATCGCCGAGCGGCTGGCAGCCGAGGGCGCCAACGTGATCGCGGCCGACGTGAAACCGATTATCGGGCGCGCGGCCGACGAGATTTCCAGCCGCCACAGCGGCGTTCGGGTGCTGCCCTTTCAGGGCGACATCAGCCAGCAGGCGATCGCCGAGTTGCTGATCGGCGACGCCCGGCGGGCCTTCGGGCGAATCGAGATTCTGGTCAACAACGCCGGCGGCGGAGGCGTGCAGCCCTACGAGCAATTCACCGACGAGCAGATCGCAACCACCTTCGCGAACAACCTGTGGGCGGCTTTTCGATGCACCCGGGCGGTGGTGCCGATCATGCGCGAGCAGCAGTACGGCCGCATCGTCAACGTTACGGCCAACGCGGTCTTCGGCGGGCTCATCGATCACGCAGTGGTCAACTCGGCCAAGGCCGGGGTGCATGGACTCAGCGCCGGGCTTGCGGTCGAGCTGGCGCCGTTCGGGATCACGATCAACACGGTCGCGCCCGCGATCACGCTGATCGAATCGACCGCCGAGCGCCTCAGCCTGAAAGAGCCGCCGCCGGTGCTGCTCAAGGCGATCGGGCGAATTCCGATGGGGCGTCCGGCGAAGATGGAGGAGGTGGCGGCGGCGGTCGCCTTCTTCGCCTCGCGCGAGGCCTCGTTTATCAGCGGTCAGGTGCTGCGCGTGAACGGCGGCAGCGCCTGAATCAGAGACCGCGGCGCCGATAGAACGGCAGGCGCACGATCCCGGCCGCCACCGGGCGATTGCGGATTTCGACGTCGATCCGGTCGCCGACCCGGAGCTCGCGGCCCTCTCCATAAACGTAAGCCATCGCGACCGGGCGCTCGAGGCTCGGCGCGTAGGTCCCGCTGGTGACCGCGCCAATCTCGAGGCCTGAACTGAGCAGCCGATAGCCTTGGCGCGGCACGCTGCGGCGATCCTCGCTCATGATCCCGACCAGCCGTTTGCGCAGTCCCGCACGCCGCTCATTCTCCAGGGCCCGGAAGCCCACGAACTCCCGTCCGAATCTGACAAAGCGCGCGAGCCCGGCCTCCAGCGGCGTCGTGTTGCGATCCAGTTCATGGCCGTAAAGCATCAGCCCGGCTTCGAGCCGGAGCGTATCGCGAGCGCCGAGCCCGCACGGCATCAGGCCCGCACCCTCTCCAGCGGCCAGCAGCCGCTCGAAGATCGATTGCCCGTCATCGGCGGCGGCGAAAAACTCAAAGCCGTCTTCGCCAGTGTATCCGGTGCGGGCCGCGGTGACCTCGAAGCCGCCGATCGAGGTCCGGGCGACGCCGAAGCGCTCGATTCGCTGGAGCGCCGGCTCCGAGATGCTCGCCGCGATCGCTGCCGCCTGCGGACCCTGTATCGCGACCATCGCGGTCGCCTCGCTGAGATCCGCGAACTCGGCGCCGATTCCGCGGTTCAGCCCGAGCAGCGCCTCGCGATCCGCCGCGATGTTCGCCGCGTTCACGCACATCAGGTAGCGCTCGGCTTCCAACCGGTAGACGATTAGGTCGTCGATCGTGCCGCCATCGTCGGCGCACATCACGGTGTAGTGCGCGCGGCCGACCGCCAGCTCCGCCGCCGAATTGGTCAGCGCCCGCTCGAGCAAATCGATCGCCCGGGGCCCGCTCACGACGAACTCGCCCATATGGCTCAGATCGAACAGCCCGGCGGATCGGCGCAACGCGCGATGCTCCTCGATTATCCCGCGGTACTGAACCGGCATCGCGAAACCGCCGAACTCGATCATGCGGGCGCCGAGCCGGCGATGCAGTTCATAGAGCGGGGTGCGCCTGGCCTCGGCCATCGTGTGCGCCATCCTATCAGGACCCGCTTGCATGTCAGACCCACTCACGGCGCCCTTGAGAGTCATCACGAGCAACTGTTGAAGGTTTATCCGGCGCGCCTTGCGAGGCCGGAATCGATGCTGTAATCGGGAATCATCATCATGGCTGCCACGATCATGGACGGCCGCGAGGTGAGCAGGCGTCTCCTGGCGGAGGTCCGCGATCACGCCCGTGAGCTGACCGAGCGCTATCGGCTGGTGCCGGCGCTGGCTGCGATCCTGGTCGGCAGCGACCCCGCCTCGCGCCAGTACGTGCTGAACAAGCGCCGCCTGGCGGATGAGCTGGGCTTGAAGAGCGAGCTTATCGAGGTCGAGGAGGCCGCGGCGACCACCGAATCGATGCTCGCGCTGGTCGAGCGGCTGAACGCCGACCAGCGGGTCACCGGGATTTTGATTCAATTGCCGCTGCCGGAGTCGATCGACCGGTTCCGGCTCTTCGACGCGATCGCGCCGGGCAAGGACGTCGACGCGGTCGGAGTCGCGAGCGTCGGCGGCTTCTATCGCGGCGAATGGGGACGTTTCATCCCGTGCACGCCACGCGGCGTGCTTTCGCTGCTCAACTACTACCGGGTGCCCGTCGCGGGCGCGCGCGCCGTGGTTATCGGCCGCAGCGATATCGCCGGCAAACCCCTGGCGTTCATTCTTGGAGGCCGGATGTGCAACGCGACCGTCACCTGGTGCCATCGCCACACCCGCGACCTCGCCGCCGTTTGCCGCGAGGCCGATATCCTGGTGTCATGCACCGGCGCGCAGGTCGATCGCGAGTTCCTGATTATCGCCGAGATGGTGAAGCCGGGAGCCTGTGTGATAGATGTGGGTTTCCGCCGCGTGGGACTCGGCCGCTTCGCGGGCGACGTCGATTTCGACAACGTCAGCCGCGTCGCCGGTTGGATCACGCCGAGCCCGGGCGGAACCGGTCCGATGACGGTATTGGCCCTGATGCAGAACCTGCTCGATGCGGCCCGCTATCAGATGGGGCTGGCGCGCGCTCGATACTCAGCCTGATCCGCCCATCTCGATAGATGAGAGCCCGCCCTATTCTCGGCAACGCGTTTCCCTATAAGCTTTCGTCTTCGGCAAGGAGGCCGATACAACGCCTTGGCACCGGATACTGAGTCTTCAGAGGAACATAGACGCACACTGGCCGCGGTCCTGATCGGCCCGCCGCGCGACGTCCGCGACCCCGGCATCTTCCATCGCCTCTCGCTGGTGGCCTTTCTGGCCTGGGTCGGCCTGGGCTCCGACGGGTTGAGCTCATCGTGCTACGGGCCGGAAGAGGCTTTCCTCGCGCTCGGCCATCATCAGTATCTCGCCGTCTTTCTTGCCCTGCTGACCGCGTTGACGGTCTTCATCATCTCCGCCTCCTACACCCAGACCATCGACGCTTTTCCCGCCGGCGGCGGCGGTTACCTCGTGGCTACCAAGCTGCTGGGCCCTTACCCGGGGTTGGTATCGGGATGCGCGCTGGTGGTCGACTACGTGCTGACGATTTCGATTTCGGTCGCGAGCGGCGCCGACGCGATGTTCAGCTTCCTGCCGGTCGGCTGGCTCCATTACAAGTTCTGGTTCTGCATACTGATCCTGGTGCTGCTGATTGGGATGAACCTGCGCGGGGTGAAGGAATCGGTGCTTTCGCTGCTGCCGATCTTTCTGGCCTTCGTCGTGATGCATGCGTGGCTGGTCGGCTATGCGCTCTTCGCCCGCTCCATGGATCTGCCCGAAATCACCAGCGATGCGATCCAGCAGGTCCGCGGCGGCATGAATACCATCGGGATCTTGGCACTGGCGGTGATTTTCTTTCGCGCCTACAGCATGGGCGCCGGCACCTACACCGGGATCGAGGCGGTGAGCAACGGGCTGCCGATCCTGCGCGAGCCGCGCACCGTGACCGGCAAGCGCACGATGATCTACATGGCAGTCTCACTGGCGCTGCTGGCGGGCGGAATCCTGCTCGGCTACCTGCTGTACAGGGTCGAACCCGTCCATGGCCAGACCCTCAATGCCGTTCTGTTCGAGCGCATAGCGGGAAACTGGACGCTGTTCGGCCTGCGCATCGGCAAGCCGATCGTCACCTTCACCCTGATTAGCGAGGGCGCGCTGCTGTTCGTCGCGGCGCAGACCGGCTTTGTCGGCGGCCCGCAGGTGCTGGCCACGATGGCGGGCGATCGATGGCTGCCGCGCCGCTTTACCAACCTGAGTGCGCGGTTAGTGACCCAGGACGGCGTGCTTGCGATGGGCTTGGCCGCCGGCCTGATTCTGGCCGGCACCGAGGCCAAGGTCGCACTCCTGGTGGTGCTCTATGCGATCAATGTCTTCGTGACCTTCACCCTCTCTCAGCTCGGGATGAGCACGCACTGGTGGCAGGAGCGCAAGCGCGAGCGGCGCTGGTTACGCAAGTTGACGGTCAACGGCGTTGGATGCCTGTTCACGGCCCTGATCCTGGTCCTGATGCTGGTGCTCAAGTTCGACGAGGGCGGATGGGTCACGGTCCTGCTGACCGGCGGACTGGTAGTCCTCTGCTACATGGTGCGCCGCCATTACCAGCACGTCACCAGGGCCATCCAGCAGCTCGAAGCCGACATCCTGCCGCAAATCTACGCGGCCAAGGAGAGCCGGCAGGAAACCTTCGATCCCAAGGCCCCGACCGCGGTGCTGCTGGTCAGCGGTTTCAACGGACTCGGCCTGGCGACCCTGACCACGCTCGAGCGGCTGTTCAGCGGGCAGTTCAAGAACGTGGTCTTTATCAGCGTCGGCGAGGTGGACTCGGGGCTGCTCAAGGGCCCCGAAGAGGTCCGTCAACTGGAGCAGCAGGTCGCCGACGATCTCAACGAATATTGTCAGCTCGCCGCCGACATGGGGCTCCATCCGGAACTCCGCATCAGTATCGGCCCCGACGTCGTGGCCGAACTCAAGCAGCTATGCCTGGCGGTCGCCAAAGAGTTTCCGCACGCGGTCTTCTTTGCGGGCAAGCTGATCTTCACCGACGAGCTCGAAGGCTTCATCAGTCGCTTCCTGCATAACCATACCGCGCTCGAGCTGCAGAACTGGCTGCAGCTCCAGGGCTTAAGCCTGGTGATTCTGCCGGTCAGGGTGTCGAGCGTGACGCATCAGGCGCGCAACGGCCAGGGCGCGGTGGCGGGACCGTCGCCGGTCGGACAATCGGCGGCGTGAGCGGAAAAAAGTCGCCGGACTGGAGCGAGGCGTCCGCGCCCAGTCTGGTCCGGACGCCCCGCCCAACGAAATTCAGCCGCCGTACTTGAAACCGCACTCGGCGAGCGTCAGCACCTCGGAATCGCGCTTGACGTGACCCTCGGTCACTTGGCCGATGACCGTGGAATGGTCGCCCAGCTCGTAGAAACCGACCACGTCGCATTCGACCGACGCCGGCGCGTCGCTGATGATCGGCGCGCCGTTGGCCCCGGCCTCGAAGGCGTAGGCGCCGAATTTGCCGTCCTGCGGCTCGACGTGCTTGAAGTACGCCATCGCGAGGCCCTTCTGCCCGCTGCCGAGCATCGACAACGCGAACTTCTTCGATTGCTTCACCAGCTCATGGGCGGTCGAATCCTTTTTGATTCCGACCACCACCAGCGGCGGATTGAAGGCCGTCTGTGTCATCCAGTTGACCGTCGCCACGGTCTGTTTGTCGCCTGACTTCGCACCCAGTACGTACAATCCGTACGGGATCATCAGTAAAGCCTGTTTTTTCGCCTTCTCATCCATGTGAAACGCACCTCCGTCCTGCAATTACAATGGAAAATTTGGAATGTCGGGGCAGAGCCATTTTTAGCGCCATAAATTTCCGCTGTCCACTTGCGCCCGGAGGCTGGCGGCGCCAATCGTGATGCTATAGTTGTCGGATAAGGCAGCAACTGCGATGGCGCCAGTATCGAAGCCGGTCAAGGAGCCGCTCATCAAGGGGCTCAACGAGGTCGGCCGCTATGCGATCGGAATCCTCTGGGCCGACGGCCATGACAGCATCTACCCGCTAGAGAACCTGCGCCGCACCTGCCCGTGCAAGGCCTGCGGCGGGCGCATCGCCGCCGAGATTCCCGCCGCCAGCCGGCGGCTGCGCCATCTGTCGCGGATGGGCGAGACGGGGATGTTCCTGGGATGGGCCGATGGCCATGAAACGCTCTACACGACCGCGCAGTTGCGCCGGCTATGCCGATGCGCTCATTGCGTCGCCGAGCCCGAACGCCCGATAACCGGCTGAAACCGGCGGATATTCTACCAACCGCGGCGGCTTTCGCGCGCGCCGTTGTACGCCGCGACCCGGCCCGATTAGAATAAACCCGTGCCCAGGGACTCGTTCAATCGCGAGATAAACTACCTGCGGATCTCGCTGACCGACCATTGCAACCTGCGATGCGTCTATTGCATGCCGCTTCAGGGCGTCCATTTCGCCCCCAAGCCCGAGCTCCTGACTCCCGCCGAAATCGAGACCGTGGTGCGCGCCGCGGTCAGCGTCGGTTTCCGCAAGTTCCGCCTGACCGGCGGCGAGCCGACGCTGCGCCCGGACCTGCTCGAAATCGTCGCGCGAATAGCTGCGGTCGAGGGCGTCGGCGACCTGGCGCTGACCACCAATGCCGTGCTGCTGCCCGAACTCGCGCGGCCGCTCAAAGAGGCCGGCCTCAACCGCATCAACGTTCATCTCGACAGCCTCAATCCCTCAACCGTCGAGCGGCTGATGCGCTGGGGCACCTTCGATCAGATTTGGCGCGGCATCATGGCCGCCGAGGCGGCGGGGCTGGTCCCGATCAAGCTCAACTCGGTGGTCACCGCCGGCTACAACGAGGCCGATGTCGTCGACCTGGCGCGGCTCACCGTCGAGCGCGACTGGCACGTGCGGTTCATCGAGCTGATGCCGCTGGGGGGCGGCGAGTGCGCGACCCTCTCGGTGCAGCGCTATGTCTCGAATATCGAGACCCGGCGGCGAATCGAGGCGGAACTCGGCGCGATCGAAGAGCTGAGCGCGACCAATCCCTCCGATGAGGCGCGCAACTACCGGCTCGCTGGCGCGCGCGGCGTGATCGGCTTCATCAGCCCGGTCAGCGAGCCCTACTGCGGCACCTGCAACCGGATGCGGCTCACGGCCGATGGCAAGTTCCATCTGTGCCTGCTCAACGACGACGAGCTCGACGTGCGCAAGACCATCCGCGAAAACCCGGGCGACGGAATCCCGCGGGTGGCGCGCATCCTGGAGCGCGCGGTCAAGCTCAAGCCGACCGGCCA
>JBGPMT010000116.1:0-8965 GCA_041487135.1 Binataceae bacterium (SeqCode)
CGCCTTCCGCGCGCGCGGCCGCGACCTGGCCCTTGGCGATTACCGGGCGGGCGATCGACGTCCCCAGCAGGTAGTAGCTTTCATAGACGGCGTTGGCGCGCATCATCGGGAAGACGAAATCGCGCGCGAACTCCTCGCGCAGGTCGGACAGTACCAGCTTGCTCGCCCCGGTACCGAGCGCCTTCGCCTCGAGCCCCGCGGTCTCCTCGGCCTGGCCGACGTCGGCGCAGAACGCGACCACCTCGCATCCGTAGTAGTCGCGCAGCCAGCGCAGGATAACCGAGGTATCGAGTCCGCCCGAGTAGGCGAGCACCAGTTTCTTGATCTTTTCGCCGGCCACGATTAGCGACTCGCGGATTTCGCAGAATTTACCGGAATCCCGGCGTGGCCGAGGATTTCCGGGCGCAGCAGCCACACCATCACGGCCTTCTGCGCATGGAGCCGATTCTCGGCCTGTTCGAGCACCACCGATTGCGGGCCATCGAGCACTTCGTCGGTAATCTCCTCGCCGCGATGGGCCGGCAGGCAATGCATCACGATCGCGTCGCGTGCGGCATGCCGCAGCAGCGCCCGATTCACCTGGAAGCCCCGGAAGTCGCTGCGGCGGCGCTCCGCCTCGGCCTCCTGGCCCATCGAGGTCCAGGTATCGGTGTAGATCACGTCGGCGCCGCGCACCGCCTCAAGCGGGTTGTCGGTCAACAATCCCAGTTTTTCGCGCCGCAACCGGGCCACGAAGCTCTTCTCCGGCTGGTAGCCCGCCGGGCACGCCACCCGCAGGTCGAGGCCGGTCAGCGCGGCCGCCTCGATCCAGCTATGGGCGAGATTGAAGCCATCGCCGACGAACGCCAGCTTGAGCTTGCGGATTTCGCCGAAGCGTTCGACCAGGGTCATCAGGTCGGCCGCGAGCTGACAGGGATGGAGCGCGTCGGTGAGGCCGTTGATTACCGGCACGGTCGCCTCGCGCGCCAGCTCGAGGCAAGTGGCATGGGCGAAAGTGCGCACCATGATCAGGTCGACCCAGCGCGACAGGTTGCGCGCGACGTCTTTCACCGATTCGCGCTCGCCGATCCCGATATCACCCGGCGCCAGATAGATGGCGTGCCCGCCCATCTGGCCCATCCCGGTCTCGAACGTGATGCGCGTGCGCAACGAAGGTTTCTGAAAAATCATCGCGAGCGTGCGGCCGCGCAGGTAGGGATGCTCCAGGCCGCTCTTGAGCTCCGACTTGAGCCGGATCGCGAGTCCCAGCAGCCCGTTCAATTCGGCCGGCGTGAGCGAACTGAGGTCGAGGAAATCGCGCTTGTGCTGGGAGCTTCGCGCCGGCTCGCCGTGATGCGAGTTCGATGGCATTGGTTCCCGTGCCGCTTACGCGGCTTTGCCTCGGCGGGCCGCGGCCGCCGCTCCCAGTGCCCGCTCGATTATTTTGAGTCCGTCGTCGGCCTGCGCGCGAGTCAGAGTCAGGGGCGGCAGCAAGCGCAGCACGTTACCGGCCGCCGCGTTCACCAGCAGCCGCTCCTTGACGCAGGCGTCGACGACAGGCTGGGCCTCATGCTTCAGCACCGTCCCGATAATCATCCCCTGGCCGCGCACCTCGATGACGTTATCGAGCCGCGATCCGATTTCGCGCAGCCGCTCGATGAGGTAGCCGCCCACCGCGGCCGCATTTTCGATCACGCCGTCCCGCTCCAGGGCGTCCATCACGGCGAGTGCGGAAGCGCACGCCACCGGATTGCCGCCGAACGTGGAGCCGTGGCTGCCGGGCGTCAGGCTCGCCGCGATCTCCGGCCGCGCCACCATCGCGCCGATCGGCAGTCCGCCGCCGAGCGCCTTGGCGAGCGTCATGATGTCGGGGCGCACGTTGCCGTGCTGCCACGCGAACATCCGGCCCGTGCGGCCCATCCCGACCTGCACTTCATCGAGGATCAGCAGCAGCTTCGCGCGATCGCAGAGCTCGCGCACACCTGCCAGGTAGTCGGGTTTCGGCACCACCACGCCGCCCTCGCCCTGGATTGGCTCGAGCATCACAGCAACCGTGCGCTCGCCGACCGCGCCTTGGAGCGCCGCAATATCGTCGTACGGCACCAGGCGGAAGCCCGGCACCATCGGCTGAAAGCCCTGCTGATACTTCTCCTGGCCGGTGGCGCTCAGCGTAGCGAGCGTACGGCCGTGGAAAGAATTGATGGTCGAGAGGATTTCGTAGCGTCCGCCGCCCTCGTCGCTGCCCCATCGGCGCGCCAGCTTGATCGCCGCCTCATTGGCCTCGGCACCCGAGTTGCCGAAGAAGACCCGTCCGCCCCCGAATGCGGAGGTCAGCCGCGCCGCCAGCCGCGCCATCGGCTCGGTGTGAAAAACGTTCGAGACATGGGTCAGCAAACCCGCCTGCTCGCGAATCGCGGCAACCACGCGCGGATGCGAATGGCCGAGGCTGGTGACCGCCAGCCCGCAGAAGAAATCGAGATAGCGGTTGCCCTCGGCGTCGAAGAGGTAGGCGCCCTCGCCGCGCGCGAAGGCCAGCGGCATGCAGCCGTAGGTGTTGGCGAGGTTCTGATGGGCGAGTTCGATGATTTCGGCGTTCTTCATCTGTGTTTCCGTCCGCTGCAATTTGCGCTCAGCCGGTCTGCCGGCGCGCGGGGCGTTGCATCTCGGCCACGCGCGGCGCGCTCTGCACCACCTCGGTGCCGACCCCGGAGCGCGTCAAAATCTCGAGCAGGATCACGTGGCGTACCCGCCCATCGACGACGTGCGTTTTTGCCACCCCGGCGCGCAGCGCGTCGATGCAGCACTCGACCTTCGGAATCATGCCCTCGCTGATATGGCCGCGCGCGATCATGCGCCGGGCCTGCGCCACATCGAGGGTCGAAATCAGCCGGCCGTCCTTGTCCTTTACGCCTTCCACGTCGGTCATCAGGATCAGCTTCTGCGCGCCGAGCGCGGCGGCGATCTTCCCGGCCGCGATATCGGCGTTGATATTGTAGGTATGGCCATCGCGGCCGTAGCCGGTTGGCGCGACCACCGGAATAAAGCCCGCGTCCTCGAGCGTGCGAATCACCTTGGGGTTGACCTCGACGATATCGCCCACCAGCCCGATATCGAGCGCCTTGCGCCGGCCGTTCTCGTCCTTCACGACCATCCGCATCTTGCGCGACATGATCAGGTTGCCGTCCTTGCCCGACAGCCCCACCGCCACGCCGCCCTGGCGCGAGATGAGCGCGACGAGCTCCTTGTTGAGCCGCTGCAGCACCATCTCGGCCGCTTCCATCGTGTCCGGGTCAGTGACCCGCATCCCGCGCACGAAGCGCGACTTGAGCCCCAGCCGGCCGATGAGCTCGGTAATCTGCGGACCGCCGCCGTGCACCACCACCGGGTTGACGCCGACCAGCTTGAGCAGCACGATGTCGCGGGCGAAGCTTTCGCGCAGCTCCGGCGATTGCATGGCATGGCCGCCGCACTTGACGACGATCGTCTGCCCGCGAAAACGCTGGATAAACGGCAGCGCCTCGATCAGCACCTCGGCCCGTTGAATCGGCTGACTCACCTCGATTTCCGCCCCTGAACCGGAAAACAGTAGCACAAAATTGTTGCGCGGTTGCTAACCACGGACGGCTAAAGGATGTAGCGCGAGAGATCCTCGTCCTTGAGGATCGGATCGAGCCGCTGATGGACATAGGCGGCGTCGATTACGATCTCCTGGTTGGACATCTCGGGCGCGCTAAACGAGAGCTCCTCGAGCAGCCGCTCCATCACGGTATGCAGCCGGCGCGCGCCGATATTCTCGGAGCGCGAATTGATCTGCGCAGCCATCTCGGCCAGCGTCGCCACCGCGTCATCCGTGAACGAAAGCTGCATCCCCTCGGTCGCGAGCAGTGCGATGTACTGGCGGGTGAGCGCATTCTCCGGTTCGGTCAGGATGCGCACGAAGTCCTTGCCGGTAAGCGCCCGCAGCTCGACGCGAATCGGAAAACGGCCCTGAAATTCCGGTATCAGGTCCGAGGGCTTGCTGGTATGAAAGGCGCCCGAGGCGACGAACAGGACATGGTCGGTGCGGACCGCGCCGTACTTGGTGTTGACGGTCGAGCCCTCGACGATCGGCAAGAGGTCGCGCTGCACGCCCTGGCGCGAGACGTCGGGGCCGTGGGCGGCGTCGTGGCTGGCGATCTTGTCGATCTCATCGATGAAGACGATGCCCGATTGTTCGGCGCGATGGATCGCCTCGTGAGTGACCGCGTCCATGTCGACCAGCCGGGCGGCCTCTTCCTGGGTCAGGAGCTCGAGCGCCTCGGGAATCTTGACCCTCCGCGTGCGGGTCTTTTTCGGCATGATCTGGCTGAACAGGTCCTTCATGTTCAGCCCCATCTCCTCCATGCCCTGCGGGGTGAAGACCTCGACCATCGGCATGGCCTGCGCGCTGACCTCGATTTCGACCTCGCGGTCATCGAGATGGCCATCGCGCAACAGGCGGCGGAGCTTCTCGCGGGTCTCGCGATGAGAGTCATCCTCTTCGTTGGGCTGGAGCTGGCCCTCGGGCGTCACCACCGCGCGGCGGCGCTCCTTGCTCTGACGCGGGAACAGGATGTCGAGCAGACGTTCCTCGGCCGCCTCGCGCGCGCGCACCGCGACCCGCGCGCGCTCCTCGTCGCGGACCATCTTGATGGCGATTTCGGCGAGGTCGCGGATGATCGATTCGACGTCGCGTCCAACGTAGCCGACCTCGGTGTAGCGCGAGGCTTCGACCTTGACGAACGGCGCCTGCGCGAGCCGGGCGAGCCGCCGCGCGATCTCGGTCTTGCCGACCCCGGTCGGCCCGATCATCAGGATGTTCTTGGGCGCGATCTCGTCGCGCAGCTCGGGCGCAACGTTCTGGCGGCGCCAGCGGTTGCGCAGCGCGATCGCGACGGCGCGCTTGGCCTCTTGCTGGCCGACGATATGGCGGTCGAGCTCGGAGACGATTTCGCGAGGCGTCATCACGTGGGGTACGGACATGCAGCAATCCTGGCCTAAACGGCGCTCGCCGCGGTGGCCGATGTATGGCAGCGCGAAACTGGAGTCATTTAAGCGAGTTCCTCGATTATAAGCTGATCGTTGGTATAAACGCAGATCTCGGCCGCGATCTTCATCGCCGCCTCGGCAATCTCACGGGCATTCATGGCCGGGTTATGACGCACCATCGCGCGCGCCGCGGCCAGCGCGAAGTTGCCGCCCGAGCCGATCGCTATCAGGCCGTCGTCGGGTTCGAGCACGTCGCCGGCGCCGGAAATCAAAAGCGAGTCGGATCGATCGGCGATCACCAGCATCGCCTCGAGCCGCCGGAGCATCCGGTCCGTGCGCCAGTCCTTGGCCAGCTCGACCGCCGCGCGGCGCAGGTTGCCGCCAAATTCCTGCAGCTTGGCCTCGAACTTGTCGAACAGCGTCAGCGCGTCGGCGGTCGATCCGGCAAAGCCCGCCAGCACGCGATCGTCATACAGACGGCGTACCTTGCGGGCGCTGCGCTTCATGATCGTCGCGCCGATACTCACCTGCCCGTCGCCCGCCATCACGACCCGCTCGCCGTGGCGCACGCACAGGATCGTGGTGCCGTGGAGTATCGGGCCGGAGTCAGGCGCGGGGATGGGCACGGCGATAGACCTCTTTCAGATGCTTGACGCTGACATGAGTGTAGCGCTGAGTGGTAGCGAGGCTCGAATGGCCGAGCATCTCCTGGATCGAGCGCAGGTCGGCGCCATGATTCAGCATGTGGGTCGCGAAACAATGGCGCAGGCCATGCGGACTGACCGCGGTGGCGATGCTGGCCTCGATCAGGCGGCGCTCGAAGATCTTCTGGACCGCGCGGTCCGACAAGCGTCCGCCGCGCAGGTTGGTGATAACCGGACCGTCGTGCGACCACGCTATCGGCATCACGCGGCGCCAGTCGAGCAGCGCGGCGAGCGCGGGCTCGCCAATAGGGACAACCCGTCCTTTTGCGCCTTTTCCCGACTCAACCATGATCATTCCCAGCTCTTCGTCGATGTTTCGCCAATTCATCGCCGTAAGTTCGCTCACCCGCAAGCCTGTCGAGTACAGCACCTCGACGATCGCGCGATCCCTGAGCGTCGCCGGCCCGCGCTCCTGACCCGGCCTGGCCTCGACTTCGATCAGCCGCCCGACCTCGTCCTCGCCCAGCACGATCGGCAGGCGCTGCTCCGTCCTTGGCGATCGGATCATCCGCGCCGGACTGGCGACGCCGATAGCCGCCTCGCGATAGCTAAAGAACGCCTTCAGCGCGAACAGCCGGCGCTGCACCGTGCTGCGCATCGCCCGCTTCAGCATCTCGGCCAGATAGTCTCGCACATGATCATCGGTCACCGCATCGGGATTCACCCGCTCGCCGCCCTCCAGCGCCCAACCGCGCTCCAGCAGGAACCGGCGGAAATCCATCAGATCGCGCCGGTAGGCCGCCACCGTGTTACGCGACGCGCGCCCTGCCCCTCCGAGCGCGGCCGCAAACGCCTCCACCTCCACAATCATCTCGCACCCCTCTTGCCTGACCGCTATGCTACCAAGTGGGTTTTGAGCGCAAAAGGTCGGTTCGAGCGCATGAATTGCTGGAAGTGCGGCGAAGCCGTCGATACCAGGGAGCGGGTCGGCTTTCGTGACCATTGTCCCCGATGCGACCGGCCGCTGCACGTCTGCCTCAACTGCGAGTTTTATGCTCCCGTCTACAATAACCAATGCCGGGAGACGATGGCCGAGCGGGTGGTCGACAAGGAACGGGGCAACTTCTGCGATTTTTTCGCCCCCTCCGCCAAACCCCGCGCATCCGCCGCGGCCGCCTCGCCCAAGGACCGGCTCGACGCGCTGTTCAAGAAGAAACTGTGATTTTTTCAACTTATACTTCCCGGCATTATACGGCCCGGCATTATACACCCTGGCATGACACGTTCCGGCTTTCGCGGCCGCCCATGGAACGCTAGCCGGATGAGGCGCGAAAGACAGCTTGCCGCCATCGTGCTGGCCGCCGGGTTCGGCACCCGGATGCGCTCGGCCTATCCCAAGGTTCTCCATCCGGTCGGCGGGCGCCCGATGATCGTGCGGGTGCTGAAGGCGATTTCCGGGCTCGCGCCCGGCCTCGCGATCGCGGTGCTTGGCCATGGCGCCCCGCAGGTCGAAGCCGAGGTCGCCGCGCGCCTTAAGGGCGATGCGGTCCGGTTTGCGATCCAGGACGATCCGCGGGGCACCGGCGATGCCGCGCGATGCGGCGTGCGGATGCTCCCGGCGGACTTCGCCGGCGACGTGCTGCTGGTTTACGGCGACATGCCACGGCTGTCGCCGCGCACGCTCAGTCGCTTCGTCGCGAGCCATCGCCAAAGCGGCGCGCCGCTTTCGATTATCAGCGCCCGGCTTGAGTCTCCCGCCCGCTACGGCCGGATAGTGCGCGATTCGTCGGGCGCGGTGAGCGCGATCGTGGAGGCGGCCGACGCCACCCCCGCAGAGCTCGCGATCGGCGAAATCAACACCGGCGTCTATCTCGCCGACGCCGCCGTCTTGCGCCGGGCGCTCGATGAACTGCGCCCCATCAACGCCCAGGGCGAGTACTATCTGACTGACATCGCCGCCGCTGTGCACCGGCGCGGCCTTGAGATTCATGCTTGGGTCGCGGAGCATCCGGCCGAGTTCGCCGGGGTGAATTCGCGCGAGGAGCTGGCAGAGATGGAATCCGATATTCGTCGCGAGACAAATCGCCGCCTGATGGCGGCGGGGGTCACGATGGTCGATCCGGCGACCGCCTACATCAGCGAAGAGGCGGAGATCGGGCGCGATTGCGTGATCGGCCCCAACGTGCAGATTCTCGGCCATTGCCGGATCGGCGCCGGCGTGCGTATCGAAGGCACCGCCTTCTTGAGCGAGGTGTCGATCGGCGATCGCAGCCATCTCAAGCTGGGCGTGCGCGCCGAGCAATGCCGGATCGGCGAGGATTGCGAGATCGGGCCGTTTGCGAATCTGCGCGCCGGCACCGAGCTCGAGGGCCATAACCGGATCGGCAATTTCGTCGAGACCAAGCAGGCGCGTATCGGCCGCGGCTCCAAGGCCAGCCATCTGAGCTATCTCGGCGACGCGGTCATCGGCCGCGACACTAACGTCGGCTGCGGCGTTATCACCGTCAATTACGACGGCTACGACAAGCATCGGACCGAGATCGGCGACCGCTGCATGATCGGATGCGACACGCAGCTGGTCGCGCCGGTCAAAGTCGGCAGCGACGTCTATGTCGCCTCGGGCGCCACCATCCTGCGCGACGTGCCCGACGGCGCGCTCTGCGTTTCGCGCCATCCGCAGGCCGTCAAGCCCGGATGGACCGAGAGCTGGCGCAAGCGCCATCGCAAGGCCGCCGACGGCAAAGCCGGCAACGCCCGGGAGGGCGGGGAGTAAGCAGGCGATGTGCGGAATTATCGGCTACGTCGGACCGCGCGAGGCCTATCCGCTGTTGCTCGGCGGCCTCGGGCGGCTCGAATATCGCGGCTACGATTCGGCCGGAATCGCGACGCTGAGCGGCGCCGGCCGGCTCGAAATCCGCCGCGCGGTCGGCAAGCTCGAGAATCTGCGCCGCCTGGTCGAGAAGAGCCCGCTCACCGGGCACATCGGTATCGGCCACACGCGATGGGCGACGCACGGCCGCCCCTCGGAAACCAACGCCCATCCCCATCAGGCCGGCCCGGTGGCCGTGATTCACAACGGGATTATCGAAAACTATATCGAGCTGCGCGCGGCGCTGGCCGGACGCGGCCATAAGCTCGTCTCGGAGACCGACACCGAGCTGGTGTCGCATCTGATCGAGGAGCGTCTCAAGGACGGGCGCGGACTCGGCGTGGCGGTGCGGGCCGCGATCGCGGAGCTGCGCGGCTCGTTCTCGATCGTGGTTCTGTCCGAGACTGACCCCGGGATGCTGGTCGCGGCGAAAACCGCGACTCCGCTGGTGCTGGGGCTGGGCGAG
>JBGPMT010000117.1:0-8961 GCA_041487135.1 Binataceae bacterium (SeqCode)
AAGAACTTCAGACGCAAACTGCCAGCTAAATCTTGCACCTCGCCTGACGAGTGCCGGAAAAAGGTCCATTTTTCCGCCATTTCGGTCTCGCTCGGCCGGGTATCCGAGGTAGGCGCGAGCTTTGCATGAAGCTTTGGAAAGCTGCTTCGTCTAATTCTCTCGAAAGCACTTGGGATGAATTGCACGTAAGGAGGAAGGTGAGCACGATGCAAACAATCGCAACCCGTGACGAACCGAATACCGCTTCCAAGGGAGTCGTCTACCGGACCACCTGCCAGAACCCGGGATGTGGTTTCAAATTCGATCTGCGGATCACAGCCGAAAACGCCAGTCTGCTGGGCGGCACGATGCCGTGTCCACGATGCCGCCGTCGCGGCGGGATGCTGAAGCGCGAGGGCCGGCTCGGCGATCGGCTGATCGGAGCCAAACTGGTATTTCGGCCAATCGGACTCAGCCGTGGAGCCAGCGAGGACGAGGGCGATCTCTTTTCCGATCGGTTGAACTGATCTACTCAGGCAGGCAGTCGGGACCGTCGCCTCCCCAGGTCCGGCCGACTGCTTTGCCCGCGCGGACGCCGCCCGACCCCGGGCGGCGTCCGTCTTTTTTTGACGGAATCCTGCCCGAGTGCCGGCATGCCAGACGGCTAAACGCCGGCGCGCGGCTCGATCGTAAGCCCCTCAAGTCCCTGGATACTGGGCCGCTCCAGCATCCGGTTCAGCCACGCGTCGACGTTGCTGCGATTTGCGCCGGCCTCGATCTCGAGCGCCTTCAGCAACAGGAGACGCGGCACGAAGCCGATGTCTGCGACGGAGAACTCCGTGGCCAGGTACTGCTGACCCTGCAACTCATGGTTCAGATAGTCGAGCACCCGGTCGATCGACTGGCGCAGGCGCGCAATCCGCCCCGAATCGCGCTCGGCCTCGCCCTTGTACATCTCGGCCATCAACTGGCCCACCTGCGGCGTGAACGAATTGTCCGCGAAGTCTTCGAACAGCCGCGCGCGCGCCCGCAGCGCGCTGGAACCGACCGCCGGCAGCACCGGCGGCTCCGGGTATTCATCATCGAGGTATTCACCGATTATGGTCGAGTCATAGACGCTCGTATCCTCGTCGACCAGCACCGGCACGCGCGCATAGGGGTTGAGCCGCAGGAAATCCGGTTTGCGCTGCTCGCCCTGCGTCAGGTCGACCGAGATCAGCTCGAATTCAAGGCTCTTCTCGGCCAGAACGATTCGGACCTTTTGACCGAATGGACAAGGCAGGAAGTCGTAAAGTTTTATCATCGAGAAGCCAGCCTCATTCAGCGCTAACGGTTAACTTGAGATTAGCCTCAACCTCAGGCTCCAGCCGGACCGTGACGGTGTAGTCGCCGAGCTGCTTGATAGGCTCGACCAGCAGGATTTTACGCCGGTCGACTTCGAAGCCGCGCTCGCGCAGCGTCCGTTCGATATCGAGATTGGTGACCGAGCCGAACAGCTTTCCCTCCTCGCCGGCGCGGGCCGTGACGGTCAGGGTGAGTGCCTCGAGCTGGTCCTTGTACTTGAGGGCGGTGCCCTTCTTGGCTTCGCGGCGGGCGAGCGCGATACGCTTTTGATTCTCGAACGCGCGCAGGTTGCGGGCGTCGGCCATCACGGCCAGGCGGCGCGGGAGCAGGAAATTACGCGCAAAACCCGCGCGGACCCGGACCACATCGCCGGTGCGGCCAAGATTAAGTACGTCTTCGTTGAGTATCACTTGCAGATTCATCGCTCAGTCTTGCCTCGTTCAGAATGGTCGGCTTAGAGAAAATCGCCGAAACTGCCGGCCTCCGGGCTCTGCGGCTTGAGCCGGCGAAAATCGATCCACAGGTCGAAAATACCCGCGGCACAGACCAGTGCCGCAAGCACCGGCTGAATCGCCGTGACGAAATAGATCAGCCCTCGCGCCAGCCCCGGCATCGACAGCATCTTGAAATAAAACGCCATGATCGCGAGCCCCTGGCAGAAGTAGATCGCTGCAACGCAGACGAATCCGTCGAGCGCGATCGTGCTGATGGCCGTGACCGGAACGAACAGGGCGAACCCGCTGGCGAGCAGCAGCCATATAAGCCATTCCGGCGCCGACCAGCGCGCCAGGTCCACGAACAGCCGGTAACCGAGGCGGCCGCGATCGAACCAGCGCCAGAAAACCGTCAGGTTGAGCAGCACCGCGCAGGCCGCCGAGAGCGCCACCAGCGCGGGACTCAGGCGCACCGTCACATCGAGCACGCTCGCCTTGGCCTCGGCGGTGAGCGGGTTGTCCATCCCGAGCAGCCGGTAGAAGTCCTCGCCGCGTGTCATCCCGGCGGACAGCGAATGGCGCAGCGCGTCGGCCAGGGCCGCCGGCGATCCGGCGGCGGCGAACGAGGCGAACGTTCCGGCGATCAACATCGCGGCGCTGGTCACGAACACCACCAGCTCGAAGGAGCGCCGATTCTCCAGCATATGGCAGATGATCACACTGGCGAGTCCGAAGGTGACCAGATAGGCGACACCCGCGGGCCATCCGACGGCGAGCGCGACCATCGCGCCCGCAATCGCAACCACCCCGATCGAACGGAACAGCCAGTCCTCGCGCCCGATCGCATAGTCCATCACGGCCATGGGTGCGAAGATCATGGCGAGCGCGCCCGCCACCGGAACTAAACGCCCGGCGATAAACAACGCCGCGGTGATAAGCGCCGCCCGAACCAATCCGATGACCGCCCTGAGCGTCATGGCCGCCGATCAGACACCCAGTGTCGAGAAAGGAAGCAGCGCCAGGACTCGCGCCCGCTTGATGGCGATCGCGAGGCTCCGCTGATGGCGCGCGCAGTTGCCCGAGGTACGGGCCGGCACGATCTTGCCGCCTTCGCTAATGAAGCTTTGCAAGGTCCGCACATCTTTGTAGTCGACTTTCAGCGTCTTGTCGGCGCAGAACCGGCATACCTTGCGCCGGCTGCCTGGACGCCGGCGCCCGCGATCGCGCCCCTCCATCTGGGGGTCGCCGTCACCACCGCGCGGCCCGGGACGCCCCGAGCGCTCGAATCGCGGCCGCTCGGCGGTGGTTCCAGTTCTTTCTTCTCCTGCCATCTGTACACCCTATAGTCTCATTCAATCAGTCGGCCCGGTCGGCTAATCGAGCAGCTCGACCGAATCAGCGATCACTTCGATTCCCGTCTTCCCGATTTCTGCCTTTCCGCGCACCGCGACTCTAAGCCGGCCCGCGACGCGGACCTGAAGGCCGGGCTTGAGACGCGAGGCTATCTCCCGGGCGCCATCCCCGGTCATCACGGCGGTCAAAACCAACTCGTCGCCATCCACACCGCAGGCCACCGCGACACGCAGAATCGCGGTACCCGTCGGCGTGCTTCGAAGCTCGGCAGGCCTTGCTATCCGGCCCCATAACTCAGTGCGATTGCCCGTCATTTTCCGGTGCGGCCGGCTCGGCCGGAGCCGCCTCGGCCCCGGCTACCTCCTCTGGCGCATCGGGCACCGCCTCGGCCTCTGACGGCCGCGGCACGGTTTCGCCCCGAGCCTCGGCTGAGCGCGCCTCGGCGGCGGCCTTATGCTGGGCGATACGGCGCTGATTCGCCTCGACCTCGGCGCGGGCCTTGGCGGCGTCAGTGTCCTGATCGACCAGCACCGACAGGTAGCGCAGCACGCTGTCGGCCAATTTTAAATTGCGCTCGACCTCTTGGGTCGCGGCCTCCGGGGCGACGTAATCGAGCCGGACGTAATAGCCCCGGCGCTCGCCCTTGATCCGATAGGCAAGCTCTCGTCCGCCCCATTCGTCGGTGTCGATCAGTTCGCCGCCGTTGGTGCCGACGATACCCTCGAAACGCCTGATGGTCTCTTTGGTCTGGGACTCGCCCAAATCCGAGCGCAGAATGAATATGGTTTCGTAGCGACGCACTGCGTCCTCCTTGTGGATTAAGCCCCCGCACGACAGGAGCAAGGAGCAAACACATAAACCTAACATCGCCGGGCCGGCCACTCAAGATAAAGAAATCAGAAAAATCGTGCCTGCGATTATGGGGGCGGTTAGCGTTCGCAACCTGACCATGTTACAGGGTCTGCCATCCGCTCCTCCGAGGGACCTATGAAACTGGTGCTATTCGAAACCGAATCGATGGGCCGGCGCCCGGGTGTGATTTTAACCGCCGATGACAAAGAGTTCGTGCTCGACCTGTTGTCGGCCTTTGCAGATGAAGGAATGATCCCGCCGGCGTCGATAGCCGCGGTGCTCGGTGCCGACGCGCTGTCCACGGTGGCCCGGATGGTCGAGCAGGCACGGCATGATTCGGCCAGCACAGCCGCCCGGAAAAAGCTGGTGCCGGCCGCTCGTGCGCGCTTGCTGGCGCCAGTGCCGGAGCGTCCCTTCGTGATCTGCACCGGCGCCAATTACGGCTCCCATCTGCTGGAGATGAACGTGACGAGCCGCCCCCAGCAGCCGTTCGCCTTCGTAAAATCTCCGCACGCGGTCATCGGACCCGGGATGCCGATTAGGATACCGCTGCGCTTGCCGAACATGGTCGATTTCGAGGGCGAGCTGTGCGTGGTCTTCGGCCGGCGATGCCGCAACGTCGTCGCCGCCGATGCGATGAGCTATGTCGCAGGCTACACGATTCTGAACGACGTCTCGGCGCGCGACGGCCTGGCCGCGATTCGGATACCGGGTACCGAGCCGGTCGTGACCGTCGGCACGATGATGATGGGCAAGCATTTCCCGACTTTTTGCCCGCTCGGCCCGGTGGTCGCGACCCCGGACGAGATACCCGATTGGCGGCGGATGCATATCGTCACGACGCTCAACGGCGCGGTGATGCAAGATGGATACACCGACGATCTGATCTTCGGGATTCCGCAACTGATCGAGGAGTTCTCGCAGTTCTATACCTTCGAGCCGGGCGACGTGATGAGTACCGGCTCGCCGCCGGGCGTCGGGATGGGGCGCAAGCCGCCGGTCTTCATGAAGCCGGGCGACGAGGTGGCGATCACGGTCGACGGAATCGGCACCCTGCGCAACCCCGTCGCGTCCTGAGCTTCCCCATTCCCGGAGCGGCCGAGGGAAAAAGAGGCTGAAAGCGTGAAACAGCCGGAAACCGATCAACCGGGGAGTCTCGAACTGCCGCGGATGCCGTTCGCGGAAACGCTCGGAATCCGCTACCTCAGCACGGAGCGCGATCGCGTGGTGGCCGAGATGGAGGTGCGCGACGCGCTCTGCACGCTGCCGGCGGTGTTGCACGGCGGCGCGATGATGGCGTTTGCCGACACGCTTGGCGCCTGCGCCACGCTGCTCAACCTTGAGGCGGGCAAGAGCACCACGACCATCGAATCGAAGACCAACTTTTTCGCGCCCGCGCCGGCCGGCACCAGGGTCATCGGCGAATGCCTGCCGCTCCATCGCGGGCGCCGCACGATGGTATGGCAGACCCGCGTCACATCGCCGGAGGGCCGGCTGCTGGCGATGATCACGCAGACCCAGATGGTGCTCTAGTGTGGCGGAGGTTTGTCATTCTGAGCGTCGCGAAGAATCCCGAAAGTAAGCGCGCGGTCACGGCCCCGATTTTTCGGCAGCACCCGGGGTTCCTCGCTCCGCAGACTTCGCCCGGAATGACAAATCGTCACTAAAAATCCTTTCGGTAGGTGACGAAATTCGCCGTCACCCGGGCGCCCAGACCTTCGGCTGTGCGGCGCGAGGCCCAGTTGTCGTCATGCACCAGCGTGTATCCCGCGTAGCGCATCCCCTGCTGCGCCATCGTGAGGAACGACCGCGCGGCCATCGCGAGCGCAACCCCGCGCCCCCGCATCCGCTCGATTACGCCGATATTGATAAGCGCGCCGCGTGTCCCTCCGCCGCGCTCGGGGCTGAGTTTCACGCCTGGGCGGACACGGGCGAGCACGATGCTCAAGTCCGGCACCGAGAAGACGGTGCCGACCGGCTCGCCGCCGGTAATCGCCATCATCGAGAGGTCGGCGACCGGCGAATCCCACAGCGACGCCATCATCGGCCGCACCTCCTCGCGGCTGGTTGGATTCCAGCCCCAATGCCGCGCGAATGAGGCGTTGGTCACGTTGGTCCAGCTATCGACCGCGGCCAGGAAGCCGTACTCGCGCCAGCTCTTGATCGTAATATTCGCGGCGCTGGCCGACTCGACCATCAGGCGATAGCGCTCCAGCAGCTCGGGAGTGAGCTCGGCGGTGTAATCGCTCTGACCTTTTTCGGTCAGGAAACCCGCGTTCTTGAAGTAGCTATGGTAATAGTCGGGATTCCCGCGCAGCAGGAACGAGGGCAGATTTCCATAATTGTCGATGGCGTAGGGATAGTCGAGAAAGGCGGCGAAGCCGCTGCGTGCCGACTTCATCCCGCGTTTGCGCAGCCATTCGACCGCGCGCTCGAGCATTGCGGCCACCGCCTCGTGCTCGCCGGCCAGCGCCTCGAAATGAATCAGCTGCCCGAGCGGTTCGCTCCAATGCTGGACGTAGCGATGGTTGATGACGGCCGTAACCCGGGCCACCAGGCGGTCATCGTTGTACGCGGCCAGCGGTGCGAGATCGAGATGGCCGGAGAGCGGGCTGCGCCCGGCGAGCAGCGCGATCTCGTTGTGAACGTCGGGCGGCCACCACGCCTCGCGCTCGCCGTAGATCTCGTAGGGCAGACGCGCGAATTCCTCATAGCCTTCGCGGCTGGTGACCGATTGTACGCGGATGCTCATGCGGAGCCGTCCAGCGCGGACTTGCGACGGGTAAGCTGCCGCCGGCAGCGCGTTGGGCTGCTCGACCCGGGAGGTTGGCTACGTGGGTCCGCTGACCGTCGGAACCGAATCCATCAGCCCCGGTGAATCCTGGGCGAAGTCCAGCTTCTCGACGCCCGCGTACGGATTTTGCCACTTCCCAAACTCGATGGGATCGCCGTCTACGTACAGCTCCATCTCGTTACCGTCAGGATCCTTGAAATAGACGCCGCGCGCGACGCCGTGATCGGTGGTCGCCACCACCTCGACCCCGTGGGACTTCAGTTCCCGGTACGCGGCGCGTAACTCGTCATAGCTCTTCATCCGAAAGGCGAAATGGAGCAGGCCGACCTGTTCGAACTTGCCGCCGTCGGCCTCCGGGCCGACCTCGAGCAGGCCGAGCTCGTGATGGTCGCGGCGGTTGGCCGCCAGAAAGGCGATCTTGAATTGTGGAACCTCGCCCATCAGCTCGAGGCCCAGCACTTCGGTATAGAACTTCTTTGAACGCTCCAGGTCGCGAACCTTTATGACCAGGTGGCCGAGACGGTCGGGACGGATCATCGATTAGCGCCTCCTCGGGACGCCTGGTTGACCCCGGCGATGGCGTCCGTTGCCTAACTTCTACCTCAAACCGGGAGCCGAGTCACAACCGGCGCCGCGGCTGGAGAGAGAGGAGAATCCCGATTGCCGGCAGAATCGGCTTCAGCCGCGGATCGTTTCGAGGGGGCGGTCGGTGCCGATTACCCGGTCGGCCCGCTCGCGAGCCTCTTCGGCGGCTTTGGCCAGCACCGCGAACTCGGGGATGCTGTCATCCCATTCGATCAGCGTCGCGATGGGTCCGAGGCGTCGAACCGCATATTCGTAAAGGGTCCAGACAGCCGCGCTCACCGGATGGTCGTGCGTATCGAGCAGGTAGTCGCCGTGGTCGCTATAGCCGGCGAGATGGAATTGCGCGACCCGCCGCGCGGGAATCGCGTCGATGTAACGGATCGGATCGAATCCCTGGTTAAACGCCGTCACGTGAATGTTGTTGATGTCGAGCAGGATTCCGCAATCGGCCTGCTCGGCCACGGCGGCGAGAAATTCCCATTCCGGGATCGTCGAGGCGCGAAACGCCAGGTAGCTCGAGATGTTCTCGAGCAGAATCGGCCGCCCGATGGTCTCCTGAACGATGCGGACGCGGCCGGCGACGTGGCGAATCGCCTCCTCGGTATAGGGCAGCGGGATGAGGTCGTGAAGGTTGTGTCCGCCGGCCCCGGTCCAGCACAGATGGTCGGAGATCCAGGCCGGCTCGAACCGGCGCGCGAGTTCAAGCAGGCGGCGCAGGTAGTCGCGATTCAGCGGATCGGTCGATCCGATCGACAGCGACACGCCGTGCATCACGATCGGGTAATCGCGGCGGACGGCCTCGAGCACCTCGAGCGGCCGCCCACCCTCGACCATGAAGTTTTCCGAAATGATCTCGAACCAATCGATGCGCGGGTGATCGTCGATTACGCGGGAGTAGTGAGGCCGGCGCAGACCGACACCGTAACCGAGCGGCGGAAATTCTGACCTGTCCATCGATGCGGGACCAACCAACGGCCGGGCGCCGGAATCCTCTCCGGCGCCCCGCGCCGTGCGATGGTTCGCTACATGCTCTGGGGCTTGCCACCCTTGTCCTTGCACTCCTTGTCAGATGAGGTCACCACGTATCCTTGGCCCTTGCATGAGTTCTGTCCGGGGCCCGGGCTGCTGGCGGTCTTGCACGCGCTCTTTCCTGAGCAGTCGTTGCCGCCTATGCACTTGACTTTGGCGGCCTGCGCGGTGGTCGATGAACCGCCGGAGGTTTGCGCCTGGAGATTGGTTCCGACAAACGCAATCGCGACGGCGCTGGCCAGGATTGCACCCGAAATCACGCTCTTTTTCATCATCATGCCTCTCCTCAGGAGGGCGTTGCGGTCTCTTGATGAGATTCGCCCAAGTGTGGCCGGTTATGCAAGACCGTTACTTTGAGAAACCGTTGCTGTTACACTATGGTTCCGCCGGAGCTTCCGCGTCGGGAACCCTCCGCCTCTGGTATGAATTATCCACTGTCAGACGCTAATGGTCGCTGACCCCTCATATGGCGCAAACCGTGCCCATCGGCGAGGACCAGCGCAAACTCTTCGAGCGGGAGGCGCTACCCCATCTCAATGTGCTCTACTCCGCTGCCTTTCGCCTGGCGCACAACGCCGACGACGCCAACGA
>JBGPMT010000118.1:0-8774 GCA_041487135.1 Binataceae bacterium (SeqCode)
ACCATGGCTCCGACCCGGGCGGGATGGAGACCCGCGCGCGCCGCGACGGCCGGGGATGGATTCTGAACGGCACCAAGCGCTGGATCACCAACGGCTCGATCGCCGACCTCGCGGTGGTGTGGGCGCGCGTCGAGGAAGGGTTTACCGGGTTTCTGGTTGAGAAAGGCACGCCCGGCTATACGGCTCACGATATCCACGGAAAATTCTCGATGCGCGCGTCGATCACCTCCGAGCTGATACTCGAGGACGTGCGCGTCGGCCCCGAGGCCCATCTGCCGCAAGCGCGCGGCCTCAAGGCGCCCCTCTCGTGCCTGACCCAGGCCCGCTACGGTATCGCCTGGGGCGCGCTCGGCGCGGCCCGCACCTGCTACAACTGTGCGCTCGACTATGTGAAGTCGCGCAGGCAATTTTCGCGCCCGCTGGCCGGTTACCAGCTCGTCCAGAGCAAGCTGGTCCGGATGCTGACCGAGATCACCAAGGGGCAGCTCGTATGTCTCCAACTCGGCCGGCTCAAGGACGCCAACCGCATGCGTCCCGAGCAGGTCTCATTCGCCAAGCGCAACAACGTCAATGAGGCGCTCCATATCGCCCGGGCCGCGCGCGATATGCTGGGCGCCAACGGAATCGTCAACGAGTACCCGATTATCCGTCACATGCTGAATCTCGAGACGGTCAATACCTACGAGGGCACCTACGACGTGCAGACGCTGATTTTGGGCCGCGATATAACCGGTGAGAACGCCTTCGACTGAGCGATGGGAGTAAGGGAGGAAGCACGATGGTCAAGGTGAAAGCGCTGAACCATGTCGGGATTCGGGTGAGCGACGCGAAGCGCACCAAGGAGTTCTTCGCCAGGGTGCTGGGGCTGCCGATGATGGAGCGTCCGAACTTTCCGTTCGACGGCGCCTGGTACGGCATCGGCCAGAACATGATTCACGTGATCGAGAGCCGCGACGTGGGCCGCAAGATCGATCCGGCCGGCCCGCATATCGCGCTCGACGTCGACGATCTTGACGCCGCCAGGGCCGAGCTCGACAAGCTCGGCATCGAGTACCTCGACGGCAGCGCCGCGGGCTTCGTGATCGGCAACGCCGAGCGGCGTCTCACCGGCCGCCAGCTCTGGTTCCTCGATCCCGACGGCAACACGATCGAGTTGCGCAGCCCGTAGGCCGCGGCGAAGCAGCTCGATAATCCCGCTGCTCGGAGGAAGGGGCCGGGGTCAGCTTAGCGGCTCCGAGAGCAGCCGTTCGACGCTATCGATGCATTCCTGCGCTTCGCCCAGATCCTCGAAGTAGACCATCGTCTGTTTCTTGAAACTGTCCCGCGGCGCGTCGGCATGGTGATTGAAGATCTGCAGGCGTCCGGAGCCGTACCCCATCCCAAGCTCCCGCGCAAACCTGATGAGCTGCAATCTTCTGCGCGCGTCCACGCCAACGCCCTTCAGATACTTCTCCAGATAGGGAGCCAGTTCCCGATTGTCGAGATCGCTCTCCTGCGGGGCGATGACCGGGGTGCCGCCCACCAGTTCATGAAACCGGCATAGCGCCCGATAATAGGCATCCAGGACGAAGTGGCGCGCCGCGTAGACGATACTGGGCCGCGGCACCGCCATCCCGGAATGCGTATAGATCGGGTCGCTCTCCGCCGCGACGACAAAAGCCTTGAGCTGCTGGTATATCTGGATGATTTCCGCGAACGCATCGATCACCGGCGCAGACTGGGTTTTCATCGCGCCCGAGGCCTGGGTGATCAGGTAGGCGCTGCCGAGCATCAGCTTGACCCGCACCATCGATTGCACGGAACTGAACCACGCCACGTACGGGATGGTGCCTGGCGCCAACCGCCCTCCGACTCTGGCCTTCAGATGGACCTCTTCCAGAATCTTGGGCTCGCCGGCGCAGAAGATGCGGGCATTGGGAACGAAAACATGATCGAAGATCACATGCGCGTCGATTTCATCGAAGAACCCCGACAACGGATAGGAAAACCCGCTAGTGGAGTTGGTCAACGGCTCGCGGCAGATGATTTTTACTCCTTTGGTAGCGGTGGGGACGACCACGGAGAGGGCCCAGTCTCTTTCCTCCGGCTGCAGGAAGGCCCACGGCACCACATAGATCTCATTGGCAAATGGCGCCAGCGTCGCAGCCTTATAGCCGTTGATCACAATCCCGTCGGGGCGCGTCTCCGCGATTCTGAGGTAGGCGTCCAGATCATCCTGTTGAGAGACCCCCTTGGACCGGTCGCCGGAGGGACCGTGGAAGGCGCCGCTCAGCCATGGATCGGTCTTGATACAGTCGGCCCGGAAGCGCTGCATGTTTTCGAGCCAGACCGGGTTATATTTCTGATAGATCGCCGTCGGATCCATCGAGTACGCATGCCACAGCGTCATTATCGAGCTGAAGCGGCCGAAGAAGCCGCCGGTCTGCAGGGTCAGTAGCTCATAATATTTTCTCAGGCGGCTGAGATCCTCCGGGCTCCTCGGCACGAAATACGCCATGCCTTGGCGATGGCCGTCCGGATCGGCAAACGTCAACGCATCCGAATACTTCGGATCGTGCTGGAGGTCGTACAGTCGCGCCACCGCCTGCGCGGTGCGGCTCAGAGCCGGATGGGTCGTGATGTCCTTGACCCGTTCGCCGTTGAGCCATACCTCACGTCCATCCTTGAGACTCTCGAGATATTCCGTCCCGGTTCGCACAGCCGACCTCCTTGTCTTAGCGTCGAGATTGCCCCGCTAGTGTTGTGCCCCGTTGATAAGTTTATAAAGTTATCAACCGCACGGGATTCTTCGCTTCGGCAGCCTACGCTCAGAATGACAGCAATAATGGGCACTTCCGTCATTCTGAGCGCAGCGAAGAATCCCGGCCCATGCGGAGCGTTCGTCCAAGCTATTTGCGGGACACACCGCTACTCGATTCCCGCCAGATGCCTGGCGTATGCGGAGTGCGGGGCGAAGTCGTATTCGCGGTAGGCCTGGAGCTTTTCGGCCTCCAGGCCGCCCTCCGCATGGACCGCCAGCACCTCCTGGTAACCGCCGAAATCCGACGCGGTCAGGTCGCCGATCAGGTTCAGCAGCCGGAGCCGCCGCTCCGCATCGAAACCCTTCGCGCCGCCGAGGTAGCGCAGCACATATTCGCGGGTCGCCTCGCTCGTAAGATCCTCGGCCGCGGGCGCCGTCACCAGTAATCCGCCGGCGAGATCCTGCACGATCTGCACCGCCTGATGATAATTGTGCGCAAAGTGATACTTCGCCACGTTGGTCAGCAGCGTGTTCGGCACCGCGACGCCCTCTTCGATCGTGTACGACGCGGCAGCATGCTCGATTAGTCCGCGCACCGTCGTATGGTAGGCGGCGAGCTGGGTCAGCTTGTCGCGCACATGGCCCGCGCGCAGCGTCCCATTGGCCTCGGCGATCGCATAGCCGGCCCCGGCCAGCAGCTCCAGCAGCGGCAGCTTGTAGGAGACCGCGGTGAAGCGATGGAAGCGCACGAAAGCCAGCGCGATCGGCCCGGCGAACTCGGTCTCGCCCTGCAGGAAGACGCGCTCGCGCGGCACGAACACGTCGTCGAACACGGTCAGCGTCTCCATCATCTTGTGCCGCGCGCTGATCGGATGCTCGAACGGATCCTTGGGAGCGGAGCCGTGCGGGCTCGCGATCATTTTGAGGCCCGGCGCGTTGGCCGGTACCGCGAAGGCGACCGCGTAGGGTTTGTCCTCGGGCCGCAGCGCACGCGTCGGCAGCACGATTATCTCGTTGGCGTTGGTGGAGACCGAGGTATGGGCCTTGGCGCCGCGCACCACGATTCCGTCGCGGCGCTCCTCGACGATCCGCACATAATAGTCGGGATGCTCCTGCGCCGAGGGACCGAGCGCGCGATCGCCCTTGACGTCGGTCTGCGCCACGGCGACCGCGAGGTCGTTATCGCGGCAGTGGAGATAGAAATCGCGGATGCGCTCGCGATAGGGCAGCTTGCCCGCCGCGGCCATCCGCTCGCCCATGATCGTGAGCGCCAGCAGCGCGTCGGTGCCGATCTCCTTGATCAGCACGACCAGCGTGGCGCCCTCGCGGGTCGCCGCCGCGATCAGGTCCTTGCGCGCTATCAGATCCTCGGCGCCGCGCGGCAGATGGTAGTAGCGGCTGTAGCGGGCGCCGCCCTCGTGCACGACCGCGAGCTGCTGGTAGCGCGGATCCTCCGCCATCCGGTAGTCGGTCGCCGCATGCTCGACCGCCAGCCCGATCACCGGATGGGCCGTGACGTCGGCGACGCGCTCGCCGCGAAAGAAGACCGCGCGCCCGTCGCGCAACGATTGTTTGTATTCCTCGACCGTTCTGAGTGCCATGCTTCGATGCTCCCGCGGCGCTCCGCCACCATCCGTTTACAGCACAGATGACCGCGCGCGGCAAAGTCGGAACCACCGCGGCAAAGGTTTAACCCGCACGGAACATTCCCTATCATCACCCATCATGGCTCGGCGAAAGACCCCCCCTGCCGTCAGGCGCGCGCCGGTACGCGACCGGAACGCCGTCGCAATGCCTGACCTCAAGCCGGTGCGGATGCTGGTCGCGGGCGAGCTGGTGCTGGATCGTTATCTATGGGGCGAGGTCTCGCGCATCTCGCCCGAAGCGCCGATCCCGGTGCTGCACGTTACCCGGCGCGAGGAGAAGCTCGGCAACTCGGGATTCGTGATGGCCAACCTGCGCGCGCTGGGCGCGGAGGTCGCGGCGCTCAGCGTGGTCGGCGCCGATCGCAACGGCCAGCGCCTGCGCGAGATCCTCGACGGCCTTGGCGTCCGCACCCGCTCGGTGCTGGCCGACGACGGCCGCCCGACGATCGTCAAGGAGCGGATACTGGGCTCGGTCCAGACCGCGAATCGCGCGACGCAACAGCTCCTGCGCGTCGACGAGGAGACCACCCATGTGCTGAGCCCCGGCCGCGAAGCGGCGCTTGCGGCCTGCGTCGAGCGCGAGCTCAAACAGGCCGACGGCGTGCTGATCTCCGACCTCGACAAGGGCGTCCTGACGCCGGGTCTGCTGCGCGCGCTTATCGGCGGCGCGCGCCGCCGCCGCATCCCGGTGATCGTCGATCCGGGGCGCTCGCGGGACTTCTCGATCTACCGCGGCGCCACCGCGATCGCGCCGAATCGCTACGAAACCGAGCTCGCGACCGGGATGAAGCTGGTCGACCGCGACGCCTGGCGGACCGCCGCCGAGTCGCTGGTGAAGCGCCTCGGCCTCAGGGCCTGCCTGATCACGCTCGATCGCGACGGGATGTATCTCTCCGAGCGCGGCGGGATTGACGAGTACATCCCGACCACCCCGCGCGAGGTTTACGACGTGACCGGCGCCGGCGACGTCGTGCTCTCGACCTTCGGGCTGTTCGCGACCGCCGGGCTGAGCTTCACCGCCGCGGCGACGCTCGCCAACCTGGCCGCCGGCATCGAGGTCGGCCGGCTCGGCACCGAGGTCATCACGCGCGACGACCTCGAACGGGCGCTCAGCCGCGACGACGGCGGTTACGAGCGCAAGCTGATCTCCGATCTGGAACTGAAGCTCATCCTGGAGCGCGAGCGCCGCGCCGGGCGCCGGATCGTCTTCACCAACGGATGCTTCGACGTGCTGCACGCGGGTCATATCCAGCTTCTGAGCTTCGCCCGTTCGCAGGGCGATGTATTGGTGGTCGGGCTAAACAGCGATCGCAGCGTGCGGGCGCTCAAGGGCGATGGACGGCCGGTCTACCCGGCCGCCGAGCGCGCGCGCATCCTGGCCGCCCTCGAGGCGGTCGGCTACGTGGTGATCTTCGATGAAGCCCGGGCCGAGCGTATCGTCCACAAGGTCCGCCCCGACATCCTGATCAAGGGCGAGGACTGGCGCGGCAAGCGGGTCGACGGGGGTCGCTTCGTCGAGTCATACGGCGGCCGGGTGGTGCTTGCGCCGCTGCTCCCGGGCCGCAGCACCAGCGCCACGATCGAGCGGATGCGCGCCGCGGCGCCTGCGAAACGTCCGGCGCCCGCGTAGCCAGATCGATCCTGCATTCGGTCAGGACGAGTTTCGCCGCCGCGCGCCGAGGCGTCTCATCATGAAGCCAGCAATTTGATCGAGCTCGGGCATCCGCGCCCACCATCCCAAGCCGATATAGACCGCGCCGAAGACCGGAATCACGGCCATCGCGACTAGCCGCGGCCCGTGACCCGCAAGCGCATACTTGACGCCCAGGGCGAGGGCCGCCGCCGCCAACGCATGGAGCCATAGCCGTAGCACGTAGGCGCTGTCGAGCCCGGTCCGCCCGATACGCCGATTCAGCGCCCGCCTCAGCAGTGTGAACTCGACCCATCCTGCCACCCCCGCCGAGGCGGTCAGCCCCGCCACGCCCCATCGCTGCGCAATCCCCAGCATCGGCGGGAGCGGAATCGCGCAGAAGTAGCCGAGCCCGAGCGTCAGGATAAACCGGATCGCCGCGATCTTAAGCGGCGTCCGCGTATCGTAGAGCGCATAGAAGGCCGAGTTGTAGAGCCGGCCCATCGTGGTCGCCAGCAGCCCGACCGAGCTCCCGGCCAGCACCGCCCAGACATAGATCGCGTCGCGATGGGTGAAATGGCCGGACTCGAAGAGCAGCGCCACGATCACGTCGCCGATCAACAGGAACGCGGCGGCAGACGGCACCACCATGAACGAAATCTGCCGGAGCCCTGCGTCGAGCCGCGGTCTCAGCGCCGCCGCGATCTCCTCCATGCTCCCGCCCACGCGCGACATCGTCGGCAGCTCCGAGGCGGCCACCGACGAGCCGAACAGGCTGACCGGCAGCATGTAGAGGATTTGCGCGTAGTTGAGCGCCGCCACCGCGCCGGTCGGCAAGAGGCTCGCCAGCAGATTGTCGACGTAGCCGCTTATCTGCCCGACCCCGCGGCCTGCGACCACCGGAGCCAGGTTGTTGAAGACGAGCTTCAGATGGCTCGCGGTGCGGGAGAGGTCGAGCTTGAAGCGCCGGAGCAGTGCGAGCGTGGCCGGGAGCTGCACCGCGATCTGCGCCGCCGCGCCGATAACCGCTCCCCACGCAACCGCGATCACCAGCCGCTCCTGCGTGCTCGTCGGCCCGTACCAGACCAGCGCCGCGATAATCGCGACGTTCCACGCCACCGGCGCCGTGTAGGAGACGAAGAAGCGATGGTGGCTGTTGAGCACGCCCAGGCACCACGCCGACATCACCAGCATCCCGGCGCCCGGAAAGAGCACCCGCACCAGGGCGATCGTCAATTCGCGCTTGTCGCCATGGAATCCCGGCGCGATCACTTCGATTAGGAACGGCGCCCCGATGACTCCAATCACGACCATCAGCGACATCGCGAGCGACAGGATCGCGCCGACGCCCCACGCCAGCAGGTCGGCGCTCTCGCGATCGCCCTCGGCCAGGAGCTTGCTGTAGACCGGGATGAACGAGGCCGAGAGCACACCTTCGCCGAACAGGTTCTGCAGGACGTTGGGAATCCTGAAGCCGGCCTTGAAGGCGTCGGCGGCGGCAGAATTTCCCAGGAAATGGGCGAAGACGCTCTCGCGCACGAGCCCGGCGATCCGGCTGAGCAGGATTCCCGCCGCCACCATCCATGCCAGGTTCGGGGCGAGCTTGGGGTCTCCGGCGCCCGCGGATGGCGCCCGGGCGGCGGAATCCGGCGCGGCCGCCGCGTCGAAATTACGATCGATCTCGGGCGAAACGTGCTCCTTGATGGCCGAAGTTGCCTGAGTATAGCGGCGCCCGGCGGCCAAATGTAGCCGCCACCGGGGGGATGGTCGTCATGTATCGGTGTCTAGGGGTATAAGAAGAGCTATGGAATTCACCGCGGTTTTCCGCAAGGTGCCGGAGGGGTACATCGCGTTCGTCGAGGAACTGCCGGGCGCGAACACCCAGGCGGCGACTTTGGACGAAGCCAGGCGAAACCTGAAGGAGGCGGTTGCGCTGGTGCTCGAAGCCAACCGGACGCTGGCTGAAGAATCGCTGAAGGGCGAAAAGGTGATAAGAGAGCCGCTTCTGATTCAGGAGCGATGAAGCGCCGTGACCTGCTGCCGCGCTCGCCAAATCGAGGACTCAAATGAATCCGCGACGAGGGAGTACTCCCCGTGTGATCGGCTTTTTTTCGCGAGTTCTCGCGGCGCTGATTTTAGCTGCCCCTTTGGCGTGGTTGCTCCGACTATTTGCTCGGCGCGTCAACAACTGGGGGCACTCGACCGCGAACCAGGCTGCCATTCTGGAGTATGCGAAGGAGTATGCGAAGAGAACTCACAACCCCCCTCCGCTCCTCTATTATTTTCTGGTCATGGCCATCGCCGGGCTCATTTACGTTTGCTTGATTGAGTTGCTGGCCTATCCGTTGCGGAGGTTCGTATTTCGCTATCGAGACCGGCCAGCACCAGTGTCAACATAAAGTCCCTGCAATGGAGCTCAGAACTACAATCGTGAGCCGCGACGATGCGGTCGCGACCGTCACTATCAACCGGCCTGAGGCGCGCAACGCGCTTAACAGCCCGACCCTCGCCGAGCTGAACCAGCTCTTCGCCGAGCTGGCCGCGGATTCTTCGATCCGGGCGGTCGTGTTGCGCGGGGCCGGCAACGCCGCCTTCTCGGCCGGCGCCGACTTGAAGGAGCTCGCGACGCTCGCCGATCTGCCGGCGCGCCGGCGCTACTTCGGCGCGATCGCGGAGCTGCTCGAGGCGATCCATCGGATGCCGCAGCCGGTGATCGCGCGGGTCGCGGGCTTCGCGCTGGCGGGCGGGATGGGCATCG
>JBGPMT010000119.1:0-8700 GCA_041487135.1 Binataceae bacterium (SeqCode)
GCTCGACTTCGATCGCGGCGCCCTCGATGGGAACCTGCTCGCAGGTGACCCTGACTTTGACCGTGGTGTGGCCGTCGGGGGCGATCTCGGATTGCGCGGCGTCGACCTCCACCAGCTCCTGGTTGCCAATTACCGGATCGGCGTCTTGAATCGGCCATGCGTGCGCCGCGCACTTGCCCATGAGATGCGCCGTCGCCGTCCATTGAACCGGCACGTCCCCGTCTGTGTCTTCACCAGCACGGTGGATGTAATGAGCGTTGATGGAGAAGGACGACGGGTCTTTGGGATCCGCGCGCCAGGCGGGGGCCGAAGAGTTGGAGCCGATGTCCTCAGTTACAATAAGTCGCTCCTTACTCATCACGCCCGAGGCAGCCACGCGAGGCCCGGCAAGCGGCAGCGCATATTCGCAATTACTCGTGCTTTCCCAGGGCTGGTCGAAGCTCATGGACTCCAGCCCCAGAAGACTGTCCTGCGGGCCGAAGGTGGTGAAGTCTTTCCCCGGCGGGCAAAAAAGCGCGCCCAGACCCGTTGCGGCTTCCTGGCCGGAGACCACCCGTCCCGAGTAGGCATCGGAATTGCTAATGATGTGGGTAGTGTTGCCTAAACAATTGACCTCAATCGCGGTTGTCCCCCCATTAGTCCACGTGATATCGTGTCTTGACGTCAGCGTTACTACCGTTTCCAGTGCAACAACCTTGAGGTAACGGGTGTCGTGGAAGCCCAGGTGGCCACCTCCATAGTCGTCGAAGCGGACGATTGCCGAGCCGGTCAGTTCGGAAACGACCTTTTCAGTCCCTTGTGTGCACGACTCCCGACTCCCATTGCACTCGTTAGGGTATTGCTTCAATCCATCTGCGCGGCCGAACCAGGTCACATAGTAGGCCACCAGCCGGGGACTCCCGGAATCCGTCGTTCCGACCGCCGCGACTGTAACGGTGAAGATCGCGACGGCCAGCGCCAGGCCGCCTTTGGCAGCGAACCTTTGCCTCACCAATTCTTTCCTCCGGAAAGCGATTACTCTTGATGTGGGGCGCCCGAAATGGGCATGCGAGCAACTAGTGGCCTGTAACAGGCGAATTGGTACTAGGGTCAGTCCACAAAGTCATTGCGCCCGTTGAGCTATGAACTGGTATGAGAACAATTTCACTCTTATAGGCCACTAGCATCATGCTGAGTTACAGTCAAGCGTTGTTTGATTCTGCTTGACTCAGTAGAGCAGGCGGTGCTTATTGATATCGTTATCGGCGGAAAGGCCGCTATCGGGCGGCGCGCCAGCGAGCAACCCGCTGGAGGGGAAGCAGATGAAACCGTGGTTCAACTGGAAAGCGCTCTCTATCGGATTTGCCCTGTTCGCTTCAATCGCCATGAGTTACCGCGTTGCGACGGCCCAACAGAGTCCGCCGTCACCGGCATTGGCTGCGGTTGCGCAGCCAAAGCCGCCAAGCCAGGATGCCAATGCGGAAGGAGTAACGGTCGAGATCACGTCGCTCAAGCGCACTTCCGGCGACTCGGTGACCGTGCGTTGCGCCTACCTCAATTCCGGCTCAAACGAGCAGAATTTGAAGAATATGGGCGGGGTGGGATCGATGGACGATGCTTACCTGATCGACGGCAAAAATAAGAAGAAATATCTGGTGGTCAAGGACTCGGACGGCAATCCGCTGGTCGGCGCTCCCGCATATGGAAGCCTTCCCGCAGGAAAAAGAACGCTGTGCTGGGCAAGGTTCCCCGCGCCACCGCCCGACGTCGGTACGGTAAGCGTGTTTCTTCCCGGCGCGCCGCCCTTCGAAGATGTGCCGATCGAAGCGCCGTGAGGTGAGGCGATGGCCAGCGCATCCGCCCGCCTGCGGGCCGTGCTTCTTCCGATTGCGGCGCTGATCGCAGCCGGCGCGCTCGGCGTCCACGCGCAGGAAGGAATCCCGCAGGCGGCGCCCAGGAGCCTGCCCGCGCAAATCAAGGATCTCAAATACCAATCGCTGGGTCTGAATTACAGGGTCGAGAACCTCAAGGGAGCGACGCAATCGCTGCAGGTGAAAGAGACGCCGCTTGAGGTCAGGATCGAACTGCCCGGCGACATACTGTTCGACTTCGACAAGGCCACGATTCGCGCCGCCGCGGAGCCGACCCTCGGCAAGGTCGCCGACGTCATCAAGCGCTACCATCGCCCGCAGGTATCGATCGATGGCTATACCGATTCCAAGGGCAACGCTGCGTACAACCTGGCGCTCTCCAGGCGGCGCGCGGAATCGGTGAAGGGCTGGCTGCTCGGCAAGGGCGGAGTGGATGCCGTCATCGAGACCAGGGGATGGGGCAAGGAGCATCCGGTCGCGCCCAATCGGAATCCCGACGGCAGTGATAATCCCGCCGGGCGGCAACAGAACCGCCGGGTCGAGATAACCGTCAAGAAGTCATGACCGCGCCATGAGATAACTTAGGCCGGCCTCTATTCAGCGCGACCTATGCCATGGCACTAATCGGCGGCGCGCCGGTATGAGAGCAGCCCGCGTTCTCTTTTACGCATTGGTGGCGCTGTCCATTGCGTTCGCGCCTTACATCGCGCCGCTGAAACGCTTCTCGGATGACTTCGCCGCCCATCCACAGCCGTATCTGGGCATCACGATAGGCATGACTGTGGTTGGCGTCGGATTGTTCATCGCGGTCGGCGTCGTTACCGCATTGCGTAGCGGCCGCCGCATGACCGATGCGCAAGCGCAGGCATATGCCAGCGCCCCATTGCGCGTCCCCAATTACACGTTTTACCGCGGTTACTTTCGCGGCAAGGCGTTTGGGCAGGAAGTCGAGAACAGCGGCAGCTTCCGCCAGATCAAGCACGCGTTCCGCAGTGGCGAGTGGCTCCGCGACGCGGGATGGCGACGCTTCCTGCTGTCGTTCGCGGGAGGAATGCTCTGGGTCTTCGGAGCACTTGGCATTGCCTTCGTGCTCGGACCGCCCGCGATCAAGCTGATTGCCGGCGCGGCCCTGATTTATGAATTCACGCAGCTTGCATGGGCATTCTGGCGAGCATAGCGGCGCAATGTTTGCCGATACGATTGCACGGTGCAGTTTTCCCTGGCGTGGCGATCCGATACCCGCCACCCATCCGGGTTCGATTCCCGGCCGGGGCAATTGCGTTCTGGACCAAGGCCCGCCGCGCTTAACGCGAGGCTCAAATGTTAGAGCTAGAAGGGCTTTTTTCATTCCAGTTCTACTATTGTGGATTTCCTTCCTGGTCACAGCATGGTATGTCAGGTGTACCGAATCCCGGTGCATCCCGGTACGACCCACAGGGGCATGCTTCGAGAGTGTGCGGAGCGTCGTAAGGGACTCTGGGCGCGGCCTTTCTAGCGAGAAGAGGTTTATCCTCGTTGCAAGCAGCATCTATCGCGAACACAGTATCGTCAACATGACAAAAACCGTCGTCGCCGCAAACATCTATCTTCGGACAAGGGTGCTTAGGCCCGCAGGCGCAGACCGAGGCTCTCGCGTTAGAATACACCAATAACAGACACGTCAGCAGAAAGATTGATTTTCTCATGGTCTCTTTGGTCTTTCGTCGGGAGGAGGAGAACCAAAGTTTATGGAGCGTGAGGCTGCATGAACCTGAACCCCTCCCGAACTTCCCGTCGTAACGAAGCGTCTCATCCTGACAGGGATAGACCTACATCACCTAATCATTACCTATTCTACTCAGGTCAGAGGGTAGACATTGGGGCGGAGCTGGCGCCGATGTACAGGTGTCAGACATGGGGGCCTTCGCTCCGCCATCCGTGGCCCGGATTATGTGGCGGCAAAGCAAAACTCAGATTTCTTTTCAGATCGATACTTCACTACCTGCACCTATTCGCCGGCCGTGAGTGCGGTGCTGTATGCATCTATTTTGGCGCGCGGCTCGTACACTACTCTGGATTTACGCCCCGCTATTGGCGCTTCCCTTTCCTGTCCGACGAGGAGCTTCAGATCGGTGATACCTGGACTGACCCGGAGCACCGGAGAAAGGGGCTCGCCCTGTTCGCGCTCAAGCAAATCGTGCAGATGAAGGGAAAGCCGGGGCGCAATTTCTGGTATGTGGTCGACGCTGCCAACCAGCCATCGATCTCCGCGATCGAGAAGGCGGGGTTCATAATGCTTGGTGAAGGGTCGTGGATCAGACCCTTCGGAATAAAGGCTTTGGGCTCCTATGTACTGAATGACCGGGCGCCGCGCGAAGCTCGCTCAGCCGAACTGCCTGCATTGGAAAAGCAAGACGCAACCTCCCGGATGACTGCTCGAGTAACGCCCGTCGCAACCGCCGCTCTCTCTGCTTGCGTTGTTGAACGCCCACCGGTCGAGGCTCCTGAAAATGGACCTCGCCCCGAACGCCGCCATGAATCTTAGATGCGGCGAGCTCGTCGAGGTCAGCCTGGTCATCCGAACTCGACGGTGATGGGACCGTGCTTCTCGAGGATTTCGATCGCCGGGACTTCGGGCGTGCGGCGCACCAGGAAAGAGACCGCGCCATCGCCCACCTTGAGATTCTCGATCTTCACCCAGTCGAGCCAATCGGGCATCGCTGGCGAATCAATCACCAGTTTGTGCTCAAAACCCATCACCTTTATCCCAAGCATGGCCTGGACGATCATCAAGATACTGGCGGCGGACCATGCCTGCGGATGGCAGGCGACCGGATAGGGAACTGGGCCGAGCCGCTCGTCACGCCGGAATCCGCAGAACAACTCAGGCAGGCTTCCGGCATGTAGATGAACTGAAGCCTGTAACAAGCCTTCCAGAATCCGGAGCACGCCCCGACGGCCCTTCAGGCAGGACAGCCCCGCGGCGGCAATCGCGTTATCGTGTGGCCAAACGGAACCGTTGTGGTAACTCATGGGGTTGTAGCGCAATTCGCGAGAGCTGAGCGTTCTGACTCCCCATCCCGAGAACATTTCGTCGCTCAACAGGCGCTCCGCGAGCGCTTGCGCCTGTTGCGGGTCCAGCAGGCCGGTGGCAAGACAATGGGCCGCATTTGAGGTCATCACGCGGCACGGCCGCTTGTCGACATCCAGGGCGAGGGCGACCATTCGTTCTCGCTCCAGCCAGAAATCGCGCGAGAACGCGGACTTGAGCTTCGCTGCACGCTCGGCGAGACGGTCGGCAAGGCTGTGGTGGCCAAGCCGGCGCGCGGTATCGGCAACCGCTACATAGCCGGCGTACACGTAGCCCTGGACCTCGCAGAGCGCGATTGGCGGGCGCGCCAGCGTGCCATCGGCGTGCATGATGGCGTCGAAAGAGTCCTTCCATCCCTGGTTGGCGAGGCCACGCGGCGTTTCACGCAGATACTCGACATACAGGTCGCCGTCGCTGTCGCCCCACCGTTCGATCCATTGCAGCGCGCGCTCGACGTTGTTCCACAGTTGCTCAGCGAGCGCGAGGTCGCCCGTGGTTGCGACGTAGTGCCCGAGCAACCATACGAACAACGGGGTCGCATCGACACTCCCGTAGTAGCGGCCAAAGGGCACCTCGCCAGTCGCTGCCATCTCGCCAGCGCGGATTTCGTGCACGATCTTTCCGGGCTGCTCGTCCTGCGGCCGAGAAATTCGGACGCCCTGCAGACCGGCGAGCGTCTTGAGGGTGCCGGCCGCGATGGCCGGATTGAAGGGCAGCGCAAACAGCGCGGTGAGGATACTGTCGCGGCCGAAGAGGGTCGCAAACCAGGGAATTCCCGCCATGATGAACGTGCCTTGTGGCGTTTGGCGCATAATCGACGTCAGATCGGCGGAGGAATGGCGCAGCAGCGAATTCATCAGCTCATTGCTCACGGTGACCCGGGCCCAATCGGCATCGTAGCGGGCTATCTCCGAGCGGCGTTGCGCCAGAGCTTCGTCAAACCGCGCTGGACAGGTGTTTCTTTCGGGTTTCTTCTCGCGGCCGGCGAGAATCCGGACTTCGAAATCCTTCTGCTCGTTGGGCTTCAGCGTGAACCGGAACGAGGCACGGTCCGCCTCCAATCCGGCCGGCTCCGGTTCGAAGCAGATCTTCGTGAACCGCCACACCCCATCGAGGCCCCGGTAAGAGAACCGCACGGTCTTGCGGCCGACCTTGGGTGGTGAGCATTCACCGCGGCGTTTCCGCTTCAGGCCACGGACTTCAAAGAGATCGGCGAAGTCAACTCCAAAAAGAAAATCCAGCGGAATCTCCACATGCGCGCGCTCATAATTGCGTACCGTCAGTTTGTGGAAGACCGCGGCATTTTGAAGCACCCAGTTGCGCTCGATCTGGAGTGAATTGCGCGGAAGCTCAATCGCGCCGTCCCGGAGGCCCAGGTCGGGGTTGCTGAGATTGACGCGAAGCTGGGCGTTCTCCCTGCTCGTGTAGGAGTTCAGGTAATACGGCGTCCCACCGGCGATCTTCAGTTCGAAGCGGCTCAGGTAGCGTGTGTCGCGATGGAAGAAGCCCAACGGTTCGAACGGCGCTTCCAGAATGTCTCCGCCGACCTCGAAAACAGCGAAACCATCGCCATTCGCGAGGACCCGTGTCACACGTCGCGAGGTTAGCGAGGATGCCAGAATGTGGAAATCGGGGCCGACCTTGATGACGGTTTCCTCCGGAAATTCCCGCCGCTTCAAGTTGCGGGCGCTAACGCTGCGCTCCTTCACTTGTTATCGCTCCCCCATTCGTCGCGCGCTGACACCGGCTCATCGCTCCACCTCCGTGTTCGGGGCGCGTCTATCAGTCGATAGTAAATCAGCTCGTAATTGGCGGCCATCACGTCAGCCGTGAAGCGCCGCTCGAATTCCTCTCTGCATTTTTGCCGCGAGACTTGGGAAACTTTGCCGACCGCGTCGACCAAGCCGTCCACCGTGGACCGGATCAATCCGGTGACGCCGTTTCGCAGGATTTCGGGCACCGACCCGCACGGTCTTGCAATCACAGGAGTGCCACATGCCAGGGCCTCGATCATCACCAAGCCGAACGGCTCCGGCCAGTCAATTGGGAACAGAAGCGCAAGCGCATTACCCAGGAATTCGCTCTTCTCGTGTTCGGCGATTTCCCCGATGAATTCGACCTCGCGCGAGTCGAGCAACGGGCGGATGATGGTCTCAAAATACTGCCGGTCAGTGGCGTCGACCTTGGCCGCAATCTTGATCGGAAAACCGCCGCGTCGCGCGATTTCGATCGCCAGGTCGGGGCGCTTTTCGGCTGCGATGCGGCCCAGGAATGCGAGGTATTTTCCAGGCGTGGGATTGAAGCGGATCTGGTCCCTTGGCAGCCCGTGATAGATGGTCCCCGCCCAGTTCAGTTCGGGCAGCGGAGCACGTTGAGCGTTACTGACGGAGACGACCGGGACGTCTGAGTAATAGCGATAGACCCCGAGCAGCTCTTCAATATCAAGCCGGCCGTGCAATGTCGTCACGGTCGGGGTAGCCACGAAACGTGCGAAAGGAAAGCTCCAGTAGTCAATGTGGCAGTGGATGATATCGAAGCGCTCGGCGCGATCGAAAACCTCGCTCAGCATCGGCAGCTGCAGGCTCGCTCCCCAGGTAGCGAGTCCGGCAGTTCTCAGGGCCGTAGGATGAATGGACTCAATCCGGGCTGCGGCGGTGGAGTCAGCGGAGGCAAAAAGCGTCACTTCGTGGCCGCGTCGAATTAGTTCTTCCGTCAGATAGGCAACTACGCGCTCAGTTCCACCGTAAAGCTTGGGTGGAACGCTCTCGTACACCGGTGCCACTTGCGCAATGCGAAGGCGGCGAATTCCGTTCATCATTGGCGTCAGTCCTACATTTAGTTTCACCGTGTCGGTGTCATTGGTCCTCGTTGTCCGCCGCGCGTCTCGATCCAAGCATCTGGCCTGCCCGGCGCACTCCTGAGCGCAGGCGCTCCAAACCATTACGCTGAGACCACGCACGCAACCAATTGGCGGTCACGGGAGTCAAACCTCCTTTCATCAACCTTTCATTTAGCTTTAACCACGGATTGAAAACGGTCAAGGTCCAGCGCCCAACCGATGACGGCGGGAAAAAATCGGCGGGTTCACGGCCACGAGCAAAATGAAGTCGGCGCGCCTGCTGCATAGCGCCGTCCCGCTGCGATAGCTCTGGCTCGAAGAAAGGTGCTCAACCAGGAGCACGCGCCGCCCGGGGGGCGACTTCCGGCCCGGCGGCCTTCGGATCGGAGGCGGCGCGGCGTGCGATCCAGACCAGCAGCAGCAGCGCCGGGCCCGTCGCGACCGTGGTCAGCAGGAAAAACCGGACCCATCCAAACCGCTCGGCCAGCACGCCGCCGGACGAGGCAACCAGTGTGCGCCCTACGGCGGCCAACGACGAGAGCAGCGCATACTGGGTCGCGGTGAAGGCCGGCGAACAAAGACCCGAAAGATAGGCGACCAGCGCGGCACCGGCCATCGCGCCCGTCAGGTTCTCGGCGGCGACACAGAGCGCGAGATAGTCGAGACGATGGCCGCCCACCGCCTGCAGCACATAGAACAGGTTGCCGGCCGATTGCAGCAGGCCGCACAGCATCAGGGCGCGCAGCACGCCGAGCCGCACCGTGACGACGCCGCCGACCAGCGCCCCGGCGACCGTCGCGAAGAATCCGACCAGCTTGGAGACCGCCGCAATCTCGTCAAGCGAGAAGCCGAGCGAGACGTACAGCGGCATCGCCATCACGCCCGCCATCGCCTCACCCAGCTTGTAGCCAAGGACGAACAGCAGGATCACGGGCCACAGC
>JBGPMT010000120.1:0-8694 GCA_041487135.1 Binataceae bacterium (SeqCode)
CGCGATTGAAGCGGCGGATGCCTTCCTGGAAATCGACCCAGACCAGCAGGATGCCGTCGAGGCCGCACTTGGAAAGACGCACGAGCTGATCGGTGATGCGATCGCCGGGGCCGAGCAACCCGATCCCGCTGTAGCCCGCCTTGAAGCTCCGGCGAATCGCCTTGAGCATCTCGGGCGGCATCGTTTGCGAGCTCGCCATCTGCTCCGCCATGAAGTAGTCGGCGTATTCATCGTCGCCATGCTCGACCGCGTAGTAGTCGACGTACTTAACCGCGTCCTCATAGGTATCGCGATGGACCGCGTAGACCGCCGACCAGACCTCGATCTCGCGATGGTACTCATCCCAGGCAAGCTTGCGGTAGGCGCTCACCTGGTCCCTGATGTAGTGCTCGTCGTCGGTCACGGCCGGGATGAAGGCCATATCGCAATGTCGGGCGACGAAGTGCCGGCCGGCGCCCGAGCCGCCCGCGTTCATCAGGGCGGGGAATGGCTTCTGGAGCGGCTTGGGCTGGGCCATGCCGTTGGTAATATGGAAATACTTGCCGTCGAAGTCAAATGCGCCCGACTCGCTCCACAGCCGCTTCATGCAGCTAATCCATTCGCCGGCGTACGCGTAGCGCTCTTCGTGATCCATCGGGACCGCGCCGAACATTTTGATTTCCTCGCTGAACCATCCGCACACGATGTTTAAGCCGAGGCGGCCGCCCGAGACGTGGTCAACCGTAGTGCCCATCTTCGCGGCGACGATCGGATGAATGATCGGGGCGTGCACGGTGCTAAGCACGCAACTGTAGCTGGTGAGCGCTGAAACCGCGGCGGCCCAGGTGTAGCAATCGAACACCGTGCCGCTGCGATGCCCCGGCGCGACGAAGGACCGCCATCGCGCGTACGGCACCAGCGCCTCCCACCCCGCTTCGTCCGCCTGCTTCGCGACATCAAGCGTATTCGGCCAGGTGGGATCGAACTGCTCGGGAATTTTTGTCATGTAGGCGCCGGTGCCGTTGAAGGCGAACACTCCGAGCTTCAATCGATTGCGGTTGAAGAGCGGATTGGTCGCCGCACGCGGATCGTCGGACATCGTGGCCGGCATAGACCACGTCCATTAGCATTTTTTAACCACGGCCGGCGACGCTCGGCGGCGTGCCGCGTTCACGGGCAGGTGCCGGCCGACCCGGCCTGGCTAAGCTCAGATGATCTTGTTGAGCTGGTACTCGATGATGCCGACGGCGCCGGCTTCGAGCAGCTTGGGAAAAAGTTCGCGCACCGTATGCTCGTCGATTACGGTTTCGACCGCGACCCATTCGACGCCTTTGAGGGTCGGCGCCGGATAGAGCTGCGAGATGGTCGGCGCGGTGATCGACGGCAGCAGGGCGATGACCTTCTCGAGGTCGCGGCGCGCCACGTTCATCTTGATGCCGACCCGGTGCTCGGCGTCCAGCGCGCCGCGGATAAGTACGCCAATCTGGCGAATCTTGGCTTGCTTCCACGGATCGGTCCAGGCCTTTGGATTCGCCACCAGGACCGGGGTCGAAGTCAGCAGCTCCTCGACGATCCGCAGCCCGTTGGCGCGCAGCGACGAGCCGGTCTCGGTCACTTCAACCACCGCGTCGACCAGCCCGTCGGCCGCCTTGGCCTCGGTGGCGCCCCATGAAAATTCAACTTCTACATTAACTTCCCGCTGGGCAAAGAGCCGCCGCGTGAAGTTGGTCATCTCGGTGGCGACCCGCTTGCCTTCGAGATCCTCGAGCTTTTTCACCGGCGAATTCTCGGGCACCACCAGCACCCATCGAGTTGGCGTCAGCGAGACCTTGGAATAGACGAAGCTTTCGACCTCGACCAGCTCGACCCCGTTCTCGACGATCCAGTCGCTGCCCGTGATGCCGGCGTCGAGCGTGCCGTCGGCGAGATAGCGCGGCATCTCCTGCGGCCGGAGCAGACGGCAGTTGAGGCTGGGGTCGTCGACGGCCGGCATGTAGGAGCGCGAGCCGACCGACACGCGCCATCCCGACTTGCGCATCAGTTCGAGCGTCTGCTGCTCGAGGCTGCCCTTGGGGATGCCAAAGCGAAGGAGTTTCGATGAGCTTGCCATGGACGAAAATTGGGCCGCGCTTCAGGACGGTTTGGGATGATGGCCGTAACCGGGGCCGTACTTGGCGGGATCGACCTTGCGCCGGTCGACGGATTCCCAGCGGCCCTCGCGCAGCACGCGGAAAAAGCAGCTCTCGTAGCCTTCGTGACAGGCGGCGCCGTCGCCGCGCTGTTCGACGCTCAGCAGAATCGTGTCGGCGTCGCAATCGATCCGGATTTCGCGCACCACCTGGAAATTTCCCGACTCTTCACCCTTGCGCCACAGCCGCTTGCGCGAGCGCGAAAAGTAGCAGGCGCGCCCGCTGCGCACCGTTTCCTCGAAGGCTTCCCGGTTCATGAAGGCCGCCATCAGGATGCGCCCGGTCGCATGGTCCTGTGCGATTACCGGGACCACGCCGCCGGCCTTTTCGAAATTGATCACCGCTGATGCTTCCTGGGGCATAAATCAGACCGGCGCGACGCGCCGGTCTGAATGGATCAATATTGGCTAATCCAGCCGCTGATTCAACGGGGAGAGATGCGCCGCGCTCAGCCCAGTTCCTTTAATGCTGCCAGCACCTCGGCGCTGTGGCCGCCGACCTTGACCTTGGGAAAGACCTTCCGAATCGTGCCGCTGCGATCGATTATGAACGTGCTGCGCTCGATTCCCATGAACTCGCGCCCGTAGAGCGATTTCTTCTTATAGACGCCATAGGCTCGGGTCACGCGGTTCTCAGGATCGCTCAGCAGCGGGAACTTGAGTTCGTACTGGTCGGCGAACTTGGCGTGCGCGGCCGGCGAATCGGCGCTGATGCCGGCCACTTGCGCATCTAGCGCCCGAATCGGCCGCGTCTGGTCACGGAAGCTGCAGGCCTCGGCGGTGCATCCGGGCGTCATGTCCTTGGGATAGAAATAGAGCACCAGGTGTCCGGCCTTCAGCAGGTCCTTGAGGGCAACCTTGTTGCCGGTGCGATCCGAAAGTTCGAAATCGGGTGCCTTGCGTCCCTCGAGGCTCGGGCGGTTTGCTTTTTCCGCGCTTTTTTTAGTTATGGATTTCGATGGACGCTTCTTTTCTGTTGGACTCATCTCAAGGCCTCATCGGTTGGGGCCGGCGCCGCGGAATTTCCAGCGCCTGATTATGCCGCAACCGGGATTCGCGCTCCAGCGCCGCTCGGCTCGGGTGGCGAAAGTCGCTGTGCCACAACGATTTTGCGCAAGCTAGTTGACGGGTTGGTGGGGAGAATCTAGACTCTGCCCCGGGACTTCCCCTGACATTTTGATGGCGGCATATACGGAGCTCAGCAAAACCCTGCTCGATGAGCTGGCTGACGACTACGCCTTCGGGCGAGTCGCCAATGTCGCCGGGATCCCTGAGGGTTCCGTCAACAGCAATTATCTGCTCGAGACCGCCCGCGGCAAGTTCCTGCTCCGCATCGACGAAGTAAAGAACGAAAACGAACTCCGGCGCGAGATCGACCTGCTGGGCTTCCTGCGCAAGCACTCGTTCCCCTGTCCGCAGCCGCTCCAGGATCGCAAGGGGCGTTTCTACCGCGACCACGGTCAGAAATGCGTCTCGCTCTACAAGTATCACGAGGGCCGGGCGCTCCCAGTGGCGCGTCTCAAGCCGCCGCATCTGCAGGCCATCGGCCGCACGCTCGGCGAACTGCACATCCTCGGCAAGGTCTACAAGAAGGGGGTCGACAACCGTTTCAGCTTCGAACGGATCGTCGATCTCTATCAGCAGGTACGGCTGCGATTGCCGAACTATTTCCGCAAGATTCGGCGCACGCTCGACGACGAGATCGAATACCTGACGCGCTATCTCGAGAGCAAGCTGCCCAAGGGCGTGATTCACGGCGATATCTTCGCGGACAATCTGCTGTTCAGAGGTGAGCGGCTGGCCGCGGTGCTCGATTTCGAGGCCGCCTGCCGCGGCAAGTTCATCTTCGACATCGCCACCGCCGTCAACGCGCTGTGCTACGTCGACGGGAGCTACTCGCTCGATCGGTTCCGCGAGGTCCTCACCGGCTATGAGTCGGTCCGCACGCTGTCGCTGGCCGAATGGGACGCGTTTCCGAACGAGCTCCGTTACTCTTCGCTGCGTTTCACGGTCACCCGCCTGCATGATTTCTTTCTGCAGCCGGTCGCCAACGGCCGGCGCGTCAACAAGGATTTCCGCGAATTCTTCGAGCGTTTGCGAATCCTCAGGCGCGAGCGCGAAGGCGGCATGGAATCGCTGCTGATGGCGATGGCGACCGGGTACGACTATCGCAAGTACCAGAAGGTCAAGGCCGGCGAACGGCATTAGCAGGAGTTGAGAAAGGCTGGCAACGCAGTTTTCTGCGACGAAGCACGCAACACCCTGCGTAAAAACTGGCTTCATTCCTTATCTTCTCGCCCCTTTGGGGAGAGAATGAGAGAGGGGAGCGGGCGTTGAAAATCATTTTTCAACAGCCTGCTAGCGGAACCATCCGCAGCGCCCGCTAGCGAAAGTGTGAGCCTCGCAGTTATCTGAATCCTCCCGGCCGCCCGATCGTCCTCTCGAACGGAGTTTCGCCTGCCCACATTTCTTGAAAGACTGGCTAAGCGGCGCGCTGCGCGGCCGGTTGGTTGCCGGTGCCGGGATCGTGGCGCCGTGAGGCTGCGGCAAGGAGACGACCATGGCTATCGACCAGAACAGCGCCGAACAGGCGGTGCGCGAGATTCTGCGGCAGATCGGCGAAGATCCCGAACGCGAGGGATTGGCGCGTACCCCGGCGCGCGTGGTCGAGGCGTTCCGGCATCTGACGCGCGGCTATAGCCAGGATCCCAAGAAAATCATCAACGGCGCGCTGTTCACCGAGGAAGGTTACTCGGAGATGATCCTGTGCAAGGACGTCGATTTCTACTCGCTGTGCGAGCATCACCTGCTGCCCTTCATGGGCAAGGCGCACGTCGCCTACCTTCCCAACCGGAGCATCATCGGGCTTTCCAAGATTCCCCGCCTAATCGAGATCTACGCGCGCCGGCTCCAGGTGCAGGAGCGGATGACCACGCAGATCGCGCAGACCATCATGGAGGAACTCGAGCCCCTGGGCGTGGCGGTGGTACTGGAGGCCGAACATCTCTGCATGCGGATGCGGGGCGTCGAAAAGCAGAACTCGTGGGTCATGACCTCGGCGATGCTGGGGGTGTTCCGGACCCATTTTGAGACCCGTCAGGAGTTCATGAACCTGCTGCGCGGCAATGGCAAGTAGGGCGCGGGCTTCGCGTTCTGCCTCGGCCCGTAGCGATCAGCTCGGCGACCTCGAGGCGCTCGCCGACTATGCACTGCGCTACGTAAGGCCGGGCTATACGCTGGGACTTGGCAGCGGCCGCGCGGCCGCCGCCTTTATCGAGGCGCTGGCCCGCAAACGGCTGGGCGTGCGTGGCGTGCCGACCTCAAAAGCCAGCGAATCCCTGGCGCGCTCGCTCGGAATCGAGGTGGTCGCGCTGGGCGACGTGAAGTCGATCGACGTGGATTTCGACGGCGCCGACGAGGTCGATGCCCGTCTCAACCTGATTAAGGGCTACGGCGGCGCGTTGCTGCGCGAAAAGGTGGTCGCCTGCGCCTCGCGCCGGCGCATCATCCTGGTCGGAATCGAAAAACGGGTCGCGCGGCTGGGCGAACATGGATGGCTCCCGGTCGAGGTCGTGCCGTTCGCCGTAACGCTGGCGATCCGCGAGATTTCAAAGCTCGGACTGAGGCCGCGCATCAGGATGACCCCGCAAGGCGGCCAGGTGCTCACCGATAACGGGAACCTGCTCCTCGATTGCGCCACCCGCGGCATCAGAAACCCCGCGCGCCTCGAACGCGAACTGGCCGCGATTCCGGGGGTGGCAGGCAGCGGGCTGTTCGTCGGGATCGCCGATCTCGTCCTGGTCGCGACCCCCGGCGGCGCGGTGAGCGTGATGAAACGCCGGCCCCGGGCCTGAGGCGCGCACTGCTGCAAACCGTGACCACCACGCTTCGTCGTGAGCTCAGGCGTATCTACGATGCGGCGATCGCCGCGGCCGCACCCGGCCCTTTGATCGGTCGCGCGTTCGAGGGGCTCGCGCCGGGCAGCGAAATAGTCGCCGATCTGTTCGAACAGGCGCGGCGAATCTTCGTCTTCGCGGCCGGCAAAGCCGCCCTCCCGATGACGCGCGAGTTGGTCCGTCGATGCGGTGCGAAGCTCGAGACCGCGCTGGCGGCCGCCCCCGCCGATCCGACGGCGCCGAGCTTCGATACGCGTGAAGATTTCGCAATCGTGCGCGGGGGCCATCCGCTACCCGACGCCGGCTCGATTCGCGCTGCTCAAGCTGCGCTGGAGATGGCTCAGGCCGCGAGCACCGGTGACCTGTTGATCGTCGCGCTTAGCGGAGGAGCCTCGGCGGTTGTCTCACTGCCCGCTCCCGGAATCGGACTGGAAGACAAGATTGCCGTGACCGATGCGCTGACCCGCGCCGGTGCTCCGATTCGTGAGCTCAACACGGTCCGCAAGCATCTTTCGGCGATCAAGGGCGGCCGCCTGCTGGCCGCGGTCGACGGGGCGATGGTTCTCACGCTGGTGCTGTCGGACGTGATCGGAAACGATCTGGCGACGATCGGTTCGGGTCCGACGGTCGCCGATCCGACTACGTTCGCCGAGGCGGTTGCGATCTTGAAAAGGCGCAAGGTATGGGGCAGGGCGCCCGAGTCGGTGCGCGATCTGCTCGAGCGCGGAGTGGCGGGAGATATCGAGGAGACGCTCAAAGCGGGCGATCCCCGGCTTCAGGGAACTGCGACCGTGATAATCGGAGATAACGGCACGGCCGTCGACGGGGCGGAGCGCGAAGCCGCCGCGCTCGGGTACCGGGTGCGCCGCTGGAACGGTCTTTCGGGAGAGGCCGAAAAGGCCGGCCGCGCAGCCGCAGCGGAGCTCTCCGGCATCGATTCGCCGCGAAGCTGTATCATCGCGGGCGGCGAGCCGGTCGTCACGCTACGCGGCACCGGACGCGGCGGGCGCGCGCAGCATTGCGCGCTCGCAAGCGCGATCGAGATGGCGCGAGGGGGCCTGATCCGTCCCGATGCGGCGCTACTGGTCGCCGGAACGGACGGGATCGACGGACCGACCGACGCGGCGGGCGCCTTCGCCGACCCCGAGACCGTGGCCCGGGCGCGCGCCGCCGGTCTCGATCCTGAGCTGGGTCTTGCTCAGAATGATTCTTATGCTGTGTTCAATGCGCTCGACGACTTGCTTATCACCGGGCCCACCGGCACCAACGTCGCTGACCTGCTAATCGGGATCGTTGGTGCATGAAACGGCGAAAGAAGATCGGCCAGTGAAAAAAAACTCGACGACGAGGGCCGCCGCGCGCGACACCGGGGGACGCAGCCCGCGCCCGATCACACTGATCCCGGGCGACGGCGTCGGCCCCGAAGTTATCGGCGCCGCCGTCCGCGTCATCGAAGCGACCGGAATAAGGATCGCCTGGGATCGCCAGGCGGCCGGCGCCGAGGCGGTCAGGCGCTTTGGCACACCCGCGCCCGACGCGCTTATCAAGTCGCTCAAGCGCACCCGGATCGCGCTCAAGGGGCCGCTCGAGACCCGGGTCGGCGAGGGCTACCGCTCGATCAACGTCTATCTTCGCAAAACCTTCGATCTCTATGCGAATCTGCGGCCGACGCGGAGTCTCAAGGGCGTGCCGACGCCGTTTCGCAACGTCGACCTGGTGGTGGTGCGCGAAAACACCGAGGACCTCTACGCCGGCATCGAGCATCAGGTGGCCCCCGGCGTAGTCGAGAGCATCAAGGTAATCACCGCGCATGCCTCGCGGCGCATCGCGCGCTTCGCCTTCGAGTATGCGCTCCGCAACCGGCGCAAGTTGGTCACCGCGATTCACAAGGCCAACATCATGAAGCTTTCCGACGGCCTGTTCCTGAAATGCGCCCGCGCCGTCGCCCGCGGCTATCCGCGGATTCGCTATCAGGAACAGATCGTCGACGCGGCCTGCATGCGCCTGGTGACCAATCCGCAGTTGTTCGATGTCCTGCTGCTGGAAAATCTCTATGGCGATATTGTTTCGGACCTCTGTGCCGGATTGGTCGGCGGGCTCGGGATGGTGCCGGGGGCCAACTATGGCGAGCGCGGGGCGATTTTCGAGACCGTGCACGGCACGGCGCCGGATATCGCCGGGAAGAACCTCGCCAACCCGGTCGCCGCGATTTTGTCGGGTGCGATGCTGGTCGAGTACCTGGGCCACAAGGCACGCGCCGCGCGGATACAGGCGGCGGTCGAGGCGACTTTGCGCTCGGGCCGGGTTATGACGCGCGACCTCGGCGGCAAGGCGACCACCGCGGCGATGACCGACGCGATCATCCACGCGCTGGGCTGATACTTTCGCCGCCCGTCTACGCCGCCAATGCTCTACTGGAAAGGTTGCGCGTAGTCTCTATTGAGACTACAATTTACTTTTGTGCCGAAGCGGAGAGTGCTGTTCGCGCCGGATGCGGTAAGGCAATTCAGACAGCTCAACGCGGCGGATCGGTCGCGTCTCAGAGATGCAGTCAAAGCATCGCTCGCAGAGGACGATGCCATGACGGCCAGCAAGAATCGCTTTCCCCTTCGGCGACCGTCCGAAAGAGCA
>JBGPMT010000121.1:0-8692 GCA_041487135.1 Binataceae bacterium (SeqCode)
ATGATCTCGTTCTCGAGATCCACGGAGCTTATCCATTCACCGCCTGACTTGATTAGATCCTTGGTGCGGTCGGTGATCTTGATGTAGCCCTCGTCGTCGACCACTGCGACGTCGCCGGTCCGAAGCCATCCGTCGGCAGTGAATTTCTCCGCGTCCGGCTCCATCCCGTGATAACGCGAGGTCACATAGGGCCCGCGCACCTGGATTTCGCCCATCGTCTGGCCGTCGGGCGGAACGTCGCCGTTGCCGCTGCGCACGCGCAGATCAACGAACGGATGCGGATAGCCCTGCTTGGCGCGATACGCATAGCGCCGATCCTCGGGGAGCTCCTCGAGGCCGCGCTTGAGCGGCGCGAGCGTGCAGGTGGGCGAGGTTTCGGTCATCCCCCAGGCGTGCAGCACCGTTATCCCATGGCGATCGAAACCGCGGATCATCGCTTCCGGAGCGGCCGAGCCACCGATTATCAGGCGCAGCCCGGGACTCAGCCGCCAGCGCCGCGGCTCCTTGTCGAGCGCGTCGAGCACGCCCAGCCATACCGTCGGCACGCCTCCCGAGCAGGTCACCTGCTCGCGCTCGAAAGTATCCAGGATGGTCAGCGGGTCGAGATGCGGCCCGAGAAAGACCTGCTTCGCCCCGCTCATCGTGCAGGCGTACGGCATGCCCCACGCATTGACGTGAAACATCGGCACGCACGCGCAGACCACGTCGCGATGGGTGATCGCCATGCCGCCGAGCAGCGTGATGTTGTAGGTGTGGATAGTCGTCGAGCGATGCGAGTAGACCACTCCGCGCGGCCGCCCGGTGGTGCCCGAGGTGTAGCACATGCCGAGCGGCTCATTCTCGTCGAAGTCCGGATAGGTGAAATCCGCAGGCGCGTCCCGCAACATCGCTTCGTAATCGTGATAACCGGCGGGAGCGCCGCGTCCCGCCAGCGGCACGGCGAAAACGCGCTCGAAGCCGACCTTGCCGCGCACCTGTCCGGCGAGCTCGAGCAGCGCGTCATCGACGATCAGAAAACGGTCCTCCGCATGCTTGGCGATATAGACGATGTCATCGAGATGCAGCCGCAGGTTGAGCGGATGGATCACGCCGCCCGCGGCCGGGATGCCGAAGTAGGCCTCGAGATGCGCGTAATGGTTCCACATCAGGGTCGCGACGCGATCGCCGCGCTTGAGCCCGGCGCGCTGCAGTCCGGCGGCCAGCGCCCGCGCGCGCCGATAGAAGGCGCCGTAGTTGGTGCGATGCACGGTGCGATCGGGCAGGATCGAAACGATCTCGACCTTGGGGAAGTAGCGCCCCGCCCGCTCCAGAAAATGGACCGGCGTCAGCGCATAGTTCATCATGGTTGACTGAATAGCCATTCTGAATTTCAGTCTACCTCAGCATCGCGCCTGATCAATCAACCTTCCGCGCATTTCGCGTTGCGCGGGCAGCTATCCGCGGGGCCCGGCTTGCACTATTAATATCGGCAGAGAAGGGGGCCTCGGCGCCCAAGCCAGACGCGCCAGGGAGTCATTCCGATGAGCCTTGCAGCGATAAATTTCAGGCAGTGGATCGACGAACATCGCCATCTGCTCAAGCCGCCGGTTGGAAACCGGCAGATCTGGGATAACGAGGCCGGCTTCTTCGTCAACGTGATCGGCGGGCCAAACGCGCGCACCGACTACCATATCGATCCCGGCGCGGAGTTTTTCTATCAACTCGAAGGCGCGATAACCTTGCGCGTCGTCGAGGACGGGGTGCATCGCGACATCCCGATTCGCGAGGGCGAGATCTTCCTGCTGCCGCCGTTCGTGCCGCATTCGCCGCAGCGTCCGCCCGGCACGCTCGGACTCGTGATCGAGCGCCCGCGCCGTCCCGACGAGCTCGACGGCCTGGTCTGGTACTGCGATAAATGCCACGCGCAGCTCCACAAGGTCGATTTTTACCTGTCCGACTTCGCGCTCTTCAGCCGCACCATCGAGCAGTTCTATGCCGACCAATCGGCGCGCACCTGCGAGAAGTGCGGCGCCGTGATGCCTCGTCCGGATGCCTAGTTCTGTTCGCGGCCGAAGAACTCAAGGCGCAGCTTAAGCTTGTCCCCCAGCCACAGCGCGTTGATCGCGTGGTCGGCGTAGTTGTCGCCGGTTTCCGGGTGAACCAGGATCGACAGCCCGCGCCGGTTGATCATCAGCCACGGCACGAGGCGCGCGAATTCGGCGGTCTCGAACGCCACCTGGTACATCGACTGCGGATGCGGTCCGACCGGCTCTTCCCGCCAGCGGCCCATCCGCACGATGAAATTCCGTTCGATCTGCTCGCGCAGCCAGGCGGCGGCCGCCCGCGTCCCCTCATCGTAATAGATGTGGGCGTGGTAGCCGGCGATTTTCGCGGCATCAACCGGTGCTTCGGGCGAATCCATCGTGCCTCTCCCGCCAACCATCATAGCGCGCGGTCCCCGCTATCGTGTAACCCGCCCCGAATCTCGCTAATGGGTCAGTCGGTAATATTGTTGGGATCGTGGATAGGTGGGAGATGAATCAAGAACGGCAATTAAACGCGTGAGCGGCCCTCTGGCGCACCGGTTGTCGACGCAGGATAATACAAAAGGTCGTCAGCTTCCACTTTGGAGGTCTAAGCCGTGAAGGTTATCAAACTGGAATTGATGCCCGATTTGGACGCCTTGGTTAAAGAAATCCACCAGAGCGGAGAACTTGAGCCGATTTCGCTAGAGCGCCATGGTTCGCAAATGGCGGTTATTGTTTCAAGCGCAGAATATCAGGCCATGAAACAACTCGAAGAAGCGATGCTCGATAAGCTGGACAGCGAAGAAAGTGAAGAAATCCTCAAAGACCCGAAGTGGATCGGTTGGGATCAGCTTCAAAAACAGCTTAAGTTCTGAACCACTGGAACCGCTCTTCCGGTGCCGTATAAGATACGGGTGACCGCACCCGCCGCGAAAGCGCTGAGCGCTTCTCAAAAAGACCTAAGACAGCGGATCATTAATCGCATTAACGAGCTCGGCATCAATCCGCGTCCGGCGGACGCGAAAACACTAAGCGGGCATAGCGGCCTTCTCAGGGTCAGGGTCGGCAATTACCGCATCGTGTATCAATTTGAAGGACCGCCCGTTGGCTTGGTAAGCATCGTTCGGATCGGCCACAGAAGCGACATTTACCGGCGTTTACCCTGACCCGATTTCAAACTGACCCACTGCCCGAATCTCGGTCATGCTTGTCTTGACCCGGGAGAGGTGATAGCGCGATAAATTGCGCCGCCCGCAGCGGGCGAGCTATGTTCCAGCGCGGAGTCCCCAATGGATATCGAAAGCCTGATCGCCGAAGACCCCGAGCGCCAGACCTTTCGCGTTCATCGCTCGGTTATGACCTCGCCGGAGATTTTTGAGCTCGAGCGCAAGCAGATCTTCGGCCGCAGCTGGCTCTTGATCGGCCACGAGTCGGAGATCGAGCAGCCCGGCGACTTCCGCCGGCGCGAGGTCGCCGGCCGCCCGCTGATCTTCATCCGCGGCAAGGACGGCGTGGTGCGCGTGTTCCACAACAGCTGCACGCATTGGGGCACCAAGCTCTGCCGCCTCGACCAGGGCAACGCCTCCAGCTTCCAGTGTTTCTACCATGCCTGGACCTTCAACAACCTGGGCGAGCTAATCGCGATACCCGATGCCGGCGGCTATCCGGAGAATTTCAACCGCGCCGAACTGGCGCTCAAGCCGCCACCGCACGTCGACAACTATCGCGGGCTTTATTTCGTCAACTTCGATCCCGGCGCGCAGCCGCTCGTCGACTATCTCGCCGGCGCCAAGGATTACATGGACTTGATCCTCGACCAGTCGGAAGCCGGCTGGCGGGTGGTGGCCGGCACCCAGATGTACACGGTGCGCGCCAACTGGAAGCTGATGGCGACCAACAGCCTCGACACCTACCATGCTGCGCCGCTGCATACGACCTACTTCAGCTACATGGCGAAGTTCAAAGGGCTGGACTACGAGGCCGAGACCAAGGCCTCCTCGATTCGCGCGGGCGGCCATGGCCGATCGCTCGGCAATGGTCACGGGGTCGGCGAATCGGCCCCGGGCGGACTGGCGCGGCCGATCGCGCACTGGCATCCGATGTTCGGCGAGGCGGCGCGCGGCGAGATCGATCGCGTGCGTAAGCGGATCTTCGAGCGCTTCGGGCCTGAGCGCGCCGGACTGATGTGCGATACGTTCCGGCTGTTTCTCATCTACCCCAACTTCGTGTTCCACGACATCATGGCGGTCACGCTGCGTTACTTCGAGCCGGTCGGCCCCGACGCGGTCAGGCTGACGGTCTATGCGCTGGCGCCAAAGGACGAGTCAAAGGAGCAACTGGAGCTCCGGCTCAACAACTTCGTGAGCTTCCTCGGTCCCGGCGGTTTCGCCCATCCCGACGATCTCGAGGCGATCGAGTCGTGCCAGGACGGCTTCCGCTCGCAAGAGGTCGAATGGTCGGATTTCTCGAAGGGGATGAATCGCGATCCGGAGGTGATGGACGAGCTGCCGATACGCGCGTTCTGGCGCCAATGGCAGGCCCAGATGCTCGGCTACGATCGCGCCACGCGCTTCGACGATCTCAAGCTCGCCGGCAACGGCGCGTCAGCGGCCGGAAAGTAGCGTCGCCATGGCGGGAAAATCGAACGGCCGGGTCACGCGGGGCAAGCCGGCCGACCTGGAGCGCGAAGTCGAGCGGTTCTTCACCATGGAGGCGGCGCTGCTCGACGAATGGCGCCTGACGGATTGGCTCAAGCTCTTTACCGAGGATGCGCGCTACTGGGTGCCGACCACGGATCTTCCCGAAGGACGGGCCGGCGAGACGCTCGGCCTTATCGACGACGACTTCACGCGGCTGCAGGCGCGTGTCGATCGCCTGCTCTCGCGCCATGCCCATCGCGAATTCCCATGGTCGCGGACGCGGCGCTTCGTCACCAACGTGCGCGTGAACGAGAGCAACGGCGATCAGGTGAAAGCGACCGCGTCGTTCCTGGTCTACCGAATTCGCAACCGCCACGTCGATCCGTATATCGGCCGCTACGAGTACGTGTTCCGGCGCGTTGATGGCGGGCTGAGGATACATCGGCGCGTTGCGATTCTCGACCTCGAGGCGCTCGATCCGCACGCCACCGTGAGCTTTATTCTCTAGCCTCGCCGTTCAGCACCGGACCGTAGCGATCCGTATTGACGAAGCCTGTGGGGCGCGGGATTCTACCTTCACTCGACCATCCTTCCGCAGCCAGGTCGAGGTGGGGGAACGGGGGGTTGCTGGACGGTCGATGCTTTCGATTGGCGGTTTCCCGGCGCGGGTCTGACAGAGGCCGCCCGCGGCATCTTCTGAGTCCGGTCGGAATCGCACTGCTGTGCGGCGCGCTCCCGATGATGCTCATGCTCGAGGGATGCTGGATGGCGGCGCTACAGCTCGCGCCGATAGCGGTGCAGGCGGTCGCGACCGTCGGCTACGGAATCCTGCGATTGGCCGCGCAAGCCACCATGTCATCGTCGCGAAGTGGCGATCGGAATCAGACCGCCGACACCAAAGAGCAGATGCATCAGGCCTGCGCCTCGCTGGAGATGCAGGCGCCGCTGATAATCGAATTCCGCACCGACCCGAGCGGCGCCGCTCCGCGCTATCGGGAATTGACGCTCGCGGGCGAGCTGGGCTCGCCGCAATGGCGAGTCGTCCTGGATCCGGAGGCCGACGCGCATGGATGGAGGCCGGCGATCCATTTCGCGCAGATGGATTTCCAGCCGCCTATCAATAGCTGGCTCAAGCCGGGCACCAGCAGTTACATCGCCTACACCCCGGAGACTGAAGACGACCTCGAAGACCGCGAGGAATACAATGATCTGGTTACGGATTTCGGGCCGCGCTTCGGAACCTTTCACTGGCGGGGTAACGTCTACGATTACGGGGTCATCCCGAAACTGCCCTGCTTTCCTCCGCCGCCAGACTAAGGAGTAAGAGCATGACGCTCGATCCTCAGATGAAGAAGATTCTCGACCTGATCGCGGCGGCGGGCGCGCCGTCGATCCGCGGGATGACGCCGGCTGAGGCGCGCGCAGCGTTCGAGAGCCGCCTGGAATTTTTCCGGCGCGGCGGGGTCGAGGAGGTCGGGCGATGCGAGAACCGGGCCGTACCCGGCCCCGCCGGTCCGATTCCGCTGCGACTCTACTATCCGCGCGGCCAATCGCCATCCGGCGCCGCGATGTTCTTCCATGGGGGCGGATGGGTGCTCGGTAATCTCGATAGCCACGACCCGACCTGTCGGGCGCTGGCCGCCGGTTCCGGCGCGCTTATCATCGCGGTTGACTACCGGCTCGCACCCGAGCACAAGTTTCCAGCCGCGGCCGAAGACAGCTACGCCGCGAGCCGATGGGTGGCCGAAAATTCCGCCGTACTCGGCTATCCCGAGGGACGACTGGCAGTAAGCGGTGACAGCGCGGGCGGAAATCTCGCGGCGGTCGTGGCCCTGATGGCCCGCGACCGGGGCAGTCCGAAACTACGCTATCAGCTTCTGATCTATCCAGCCTTCGATCCGGCGATGGAGGCGCCATCGCATCAGGAATTCGCTCAGGACGGGTACGTGCTGTCGCGCGCCGATATGGCGTGGTTCTGGAATCACTACCTGCGCAGCGCGCAGGACGGATCCAACCCCTACGCAAACCCGGCCCGCGCGAAGGATCTTAGCCGGCTCCCGGCGGCGCTCGTGATCACCGCCGGCTTCGATCCGCTGCGTGATGAGGGTGAAGCCTATGCCGAGAATCTGCGCAAGGCGGGCGTGCCGGTCGTGGCCCGGCGCTACGAGGGGTTGACCCACGGCTTCTTCAACATGACTTCACAGATCGACCAGGCCAAAGCGGCGCTCGAACAAGCCTGCGCCGCGCTCCGCGAGGCACTCTCTCAGGCGTGACAATCGGGAGGACCCTTCGGCAACATCCTGATGCCGTCGGAAACAGCGCCCCGGTCGGGGGAGCGCGCCGGATAGGTCAGCGCGCGGCGCGCTGGTGTCCGCGCCAGCGCGGCATCACGTCGGGATTCACCACATATTCAGGGCGCTCGCCGTGGAGCGCCCGGATGCAGTTCTCGGTCTGCACCATCGGCATCTTGGCGATCAGCTCCGGGCTCATGCCGGCGACATGCGGCGTGATGAGCGTGCGCGCGGCAAGTTCGTCGGATAGCAACGGACTGGCCGGGGGAGGCGGCTCCGGCTCGAAGACATCCAATGCCGCGCCCGCGATTTGTCCTGCCTTTAGCGCAGCCGCGAGCGCCGCCTCATCGATCAGCGCGCCGCGCGCGGTATTGATCAGGTAAGCCGCCGGCTTCATCAGCGCGAGCTCGCGGGCGCCGATCAGGTTCCGATTCTCGGGCGTCACCACCGCGTGCAGGCTGACGAAATCCGACTCGGACATCAGCCGCTCCAGGCTCACCAGTTCGACCCCCGCTTGCGCCGCGCGCTCGGGCTTGACGAACGGATCGAAGGCCAGCAGCCGAACCTCGAAGGGCGTAAGCAGGCTGGCGACCCGCGAGCCAATCCGGCCAAATCCGACCAGACCGACAGTCTTGCCGCGCATGAAGGTGCCGACGATGCTGCGCCAGCGGCCCGCCCGCCCCTGCTGGTCGCCGGGCTTGAGCTGCTTGGCCATCGCCAGCATGAAGGCGACGGCATACTCGGCGACTGCGAGGTAGTTTTCCGGTATCGGGGTGTTGCTGACCAGGATCCCAAGATCGGTGGCGGCCTTGACGTCGATTCTTTCCACGCCGATTCCGAGCTTGGCGATAGTTACCAGCCGCGGCCCGGCCATCATCACCGCCCGCGTGAACAGCTCGCGCGAGCTGACCAGCAGCGCGTCCATCTCGCGCACCATCGATTTCAGCTCATCTTCGGAATAGATCGTGGCGGCGTCGGTGAACGGGCGGCCGAGAACAATCTCGCAGCCCGCATCGCGAAGCGCACTTTCCATCCTGACGCCGACCTCGCCGCCCACCGGTTCCGTAATCAGCACTCGGTATTTCTGTTCGGCCATTTTTCGCCCTTGACTTAGCTGTCGTGGAAACCGAATTGCGTTGGACAATAACCCAGAAAGGTTCGCCGATGAATAGCTCACTCAGCCATTCTGCTGCTAATACTCGTAAGCAGGCCTGCTTAATCTTGGCCTGGTGATTGCTTGTTATCCGAATGAGAGCGCACGGCGCGAAGATAAGACGCGAAAGGGCGCTGCGGTAGATAAATCAGCAACATAAAGGAGAGAGAGAGATTTGAAAATGAAAACGGTGCTTGCCTTGTTCTCCGCGATTGCGGTCACATGCGCGCTGGCGATGCCGGCGGCGGCGCAATACGTCACTCAGCAAGAGCTGAACAACTTCAGCGCGTTTCTGAACGGCCATCCCAAGGTTGCGGCACAGCTCCAGAGGAATCCGGGCTTGGTCGATAATGCGGCCTACCTGGACCAGCATCCTCAGCTCCATTCGTTCCTGGAAGACCATGACGGGCTTCGCAGGGCGATTCAGACGCATCCAGGCCAGTTCGAGAACCGGGGAGGCCGCTACTCGTACGGATGGCGCGGCGGCTGGAATCCCGCCTGGAGCCATGCGCCTTCTCAAGAGGAATGGGAGCGTCTGCACAACTACGGCTATGCGGACCCCGATGACCACCGGTGGCACAACCGCGAATGGTGGGAAAATCA
>JBGPMT010000122.1:0-8617 GCA_041487135.1 Binataceae bacterium (SeqCode)
CCGCTTGTGCGATAGAGGTCACGCGGGAGTCCAGAGGACTCGCTGGCGCTCATCATACCGGCAACCGCCTCCCTTGATTTTCGCGTATTCGAGGCCTGCGGCTTCATCCGAATGCAAGCGTTCACAAGCGTCGCATCGCTCGAGGAATCGCCGGCCTCTCTTATCTGGAGGTCCGGCGATGACACCCCTCACCTCCGAGTAAACCGCACCGGGTTTCTCACACTCACAGCGCATGCGGTTTGGTGCGTTCTTGGGCGAGATAGAAGCCCATCTAAAGGCAGAGCATTATCGCGAGTTCGAAGTGATACAGCGATCTCGTCGGCTGGCCGGAAATCCACGCACCCCCTATGTCGACCACGGCAGACCCCGAAGGCTTCAATATTCTCTTGAACTGCTCTCCGAAGGGCTTGAACCAATCGACGTATGCGTGGCTCTCCACGTTGCCGTAATCTTTTTTGCGAACGAGGCCAAACGGAGGGCTTGTCACGATGAGATCCACTGACGCCGGTTTCAGCTCGGCCATGTGCGCCAGCGAGTCCCCCAGAATGATTTGACCGCGGCTCGTCTTGTGAAAGAGCGACATTTGTACGCGCTGGTACTCTAACAGACGATCTCTAATCGGGGTAGCGTCCCAATTGGAAATTAGGGCAGCACCCTCGGCTGCGCCCCGATTGGCATGACTCCCTGCCACTACGTATTATTAACCAGGCTTTAGCGATGATTCCTGTTCTTCTGCGGCTCGGTCCGATCACCATCTACAGCTATGGCCTGATGATGGCGCTCGGCTTCCTGGCCGCCGACCTCGTGATCGCACTCGAATGCCGCCGGCGCGGAATCACCTCCGAACTCGCCTCGGCGGTCGTAGTCTGGGGGGCGATCGTGGGGCTCGCCGGCGCGCGCCTGCTCGATATCCTCAATAACTGGCCGGCCTACCTGGCTGACCCGAAATCGATGATCTTCTCGGGCTCCGGCTTCGTCTGGTATGGCGGATTGATCGGCGGGATCGCCGGCGCCTACTTGGTCTCGCGCCATTTCAAGGTCCGCTTCGCCGTGACCGCCGACATGTGCGGCCCGGCGCTCGCGATCGGCCAGGCACTGGGCCGCGTCGGATGCCAGCTTTCGGGCGACGGCGACTGGGGCGCGATCTCGAAGCTGCCGTGGGCGATGGCCTATCCGCACGCGATCGTCGGCTGGATCGGGCGCAACGTCGCGGCCCTCGGACCGCGTAACACCCTGGTCTTCCCCTATCCGCCCGACGCGCCCGTGCCGCTGGGCGTCCGCGTGCATCCGGCGCCGGTCTATGAAACCATCCTCTATCTAATCGTGTTCGCAATTTTATGGTCGATGCGCCGGCGGACCAGGGTTGACGGACGCCTGTTCTATCTCTACCTGATGCTCGCCGGGCTGAGCCGCTTCGCGGTCGAGTTCGTCCGGATCAACCCGCGCGTACTGTTCGGCCTGAGCGAGGCACAACTGATCGCGATCGCCATGATGGTGATCGGCGCGGCCGCCTGGATCGCCTCCGGCATGCGCGCGCCGCATCCCGCGGTCGTCGAGCGACAAGGACAAGCTATCGGGGCCTGAGGTTCATGGCAGGAAGGGAAAAACTGCTGGCCGGGATCGGGGTCGCGATCGTGGTCACCTCCGTGGTGGTGATGATGGTCTTCCAGGCGCTCAAGCCGCTCAATCCGGCGGGCGGCGGCGCGGGCGGCAATACCACGGTGCCGGCCGGCAAGATGGCGGCGCCGTTCGCGCTCGAGGATCTGACTGGGCGGCTGGTCACGCTCGGAGATCTGCGCGGCAAGATCGTGTTCCTCAACGTCTGGGCGACCTGGTGCGGTCCCTGCCGCCAGGAGATGCCCTCGATCGAGACGCTCTACGACGAGTTCAAGGACAGCAAGGATTTCGTGATCCTGGCCGTCAGCCAGGATACGCGGGGCCGCGCGGCGGTCGAGCCGTACGTCGAGAGGAACGGCTATCACTTCGAGGTCCTGCTCGATCCCGAGAACAAGGTCGGCGAATCCTACGACGTGGGCGGCGTGCCGGAAACCTTTATAATCGACCGCGACGGCCGGATCGTCGCCCATCACATGGGCGCCTTCGACTGGTCCAGCGCCGACTTCCGGGCGGCGCTCAGAGAACTGCTCAATCAGAAGGAAAAGATCGACAGCTAGCTTGTGCGCCGCGGCGTCTGCTAGCCTCAATGGGCTGGCGGGGAAATTCGTAAGGAACGGGGTTCGATGGCGGAACGTAAACGTAGACGATGGTTTTTCACGATCGCGGCGTCGCTGTTTCTGATCACACTGGTGATCGCCGAGGTTGCCGTGCGCCGCGCCCAGGCCCTGCCCAACGACACCTACAAAGAACTCCAGACCTTCGCCAACGTCCTGGCGATCGTGCAGAAGAACTATGTCGAGCCGGTCTCGACCAAGGACCTGATCAACGGCGCGATCACCGGGATGCTGGCGTCGCTCGACCCGCATAGCGCCTATCTCACGCCCGACCTCTACCGCGATCTCCAGGTCGAAACGCGCGGCAGCTTCGGCGGCCTGGGAATCGAGATCACGATCCGCAACGGCGTGCTCACCGTGGTCTCCCCCATCGAGGACACGCCCGCCTACAAGGCCGGCGTCAAGCCCAACGACCAGATCGTCAAGATCAACAACGAGTTCACCAAGGACATGACCTTGACCGACGCGGTCAAGCTGATGCGCGGGCCGCGCGGCAGCAAGGTCAGCCTGACGCTGCATCGCGAGGGCCTGCCCGAGCTGTTCTCGGTCACGCTCACCCGCGAGGTGATCAAGATCGCCTCGGTCAAGTCCAAGACTGTCAAGGACGGCTACGCCTACATCCGGATCAGCACTTTCCAGGAGGGCACCGCCGAGACGACACAGAAGGCGCTCGATAATTTCGCCCAGCGCGACGGCGGCCGGATCAAGGGGCTGGTGCTGGATTTGCGCGACGATCCGGGCGGGCTGCTCGACCAGGCGGTACGGGTCGCCGACGAGTTCATCGATGGCGGCTTGATCGTCTACACGCAGGGCCGCAGCGAGAGCCAGGAACAGAAGTACTTCGCCCACAAGAAAAAGGCCTTCCACAGCTTCCCGATGGTCGTGCTGGTGAACGGCGGCAGCGCCAGCGCCAGCGAAATCGTGGCCGGTGCGCTGCAGGACCAGGGCCGCTCGATCGTCGAGGGTACGCAGACCTTCGGCAAAGGCTCCGTACAGACCATCCTGCCGCTCGACGACCGCTCGGCGCTGCGGCTCACGACCGCGCGCTACTTCACGCCCAACGGCCGCTCCATCCAGGCGGTCGGGATCGCGCCCGACGTAACCGTCGAGCCGCCCAAGCAGACGCTCGCGATGCTGCTCGGCAAGGGCTTGCATCTCGACGAGAATCCCGAGGTGCGCGAAAGCGAGCTGCTGCATCATTTCAAGAACGCACAGCGCGGAGCACTGAAGCTCAAGCCCTCGGACCAGCAGCCGGAAGAAGGGCCGGTCGAGAACGAGCCGGGTGACGCTGAGCAGGGCGAAGCGCCCGGCAAGAGCAAGAAGGAACAGAAGGACGTCCAGCTCAACAAGGCGATCGAGATCCTGCAGCACTGGAGTTCGTACAAGACCCAGCTCGCGCGCAACGAGGGCGGCCAGGCAACGGCCCGGGCGCAGTAAGCGCCCCCGGAGCGTCGCCCCCCCAGCCTTGATACGCAGAGCGGCCGGGCCACAATAGTGGCCCGGCCGCTCTGCGTATGGCACGCCCGGCTTGGGTGCGGGGGTCGCCCCTGCTAAGTTTCCCGATGATGGACGGGCAGCTCGAGTTCACGCTCAAGGCGCAGCGCCCCGGGGCGCTCAGCGTCACCCAGTTAGTGCGCAGCGTGCGCGAGACGCTCGAGCTCAACCTCGATCAATGCTGGGTCGTCGGCGAGGTTTCCAATGCCCGGCCGGCCGCCTCGGGACACTTCTACTTCACCCTCAAGGACGCACAGAGCGCGATCAACGTCGTGATGTTCCGCGCGGCGTTTCGCCGCGTACGGTTCGCGGTCGAAGACGGGATGAAGGTCGTCGTACGCGGGCGCGTCAGCCTGTTCGAGGCGCGCGGCACACTGCAGTTCTACGCCGAGGAGCTTGAGCCGCGCGGGCTCGGCGCGCTCCAACTCGCCTTCGAGCAGTTGAAGGAACGCCTCCACAAGGAAGGGCTTTTCGACGCCGCGCGCAAACGGCCGCTCCCGTTCCTTCCCGGCGCCATCGGCATCGTCACGGCGCTCAACGGCGCGGGCTTGCGCGACATGCTGACCATTATCCAGGCGCGCTTCCCGAATGTTCACCTGATCATCCGTCCGGCGCCAGTGCAGGGCGCCGCGGCGGCCGGAGCAATCGCGGCGGCGATCGCGGACCTCAATCGCGACCGGCGCGCCGAAGTAATCATTGTCGGCCGCGGCGGCGGCTCGCTCGAGGACCTGTGGGCGTTCAACGAAGAGCGGGTCGCGCGCGCAATCTATCAATCGGAAATCCCGGTGATCGCGGCGGTCGGCCACGAGATCGACTACACTATCGCCGACTTCGTCGCCGATCGGCGCGCGCCCACTCCGACCGCGGCCGCCCAGATGGTCGTGCCAGTCAGGGCCGAGCTTGAAGCGAGGATCGGCGAGATCGGCAACGCGCTCAACGGCGCGATGAAGTCCGGCCTCGCAGGCGAGCGCCGCAACCTGCGCCATCTGGGCGCGCGTCTGCGCGACCCGCGCGCGCTCGTCCGCCAGGCCGGCGCGCGGCTGGATGAAGCCGGCGGGGAACTCGAGCAGGCGATCGCGCTGCGGATCGGCGCGGTGCGAAACCGCGTGCGGGAGCTGCATGGACGGCTGCGCGGCCCGGTCCCGCTGATTCGCGAGTATCGCCGGGTAACCTCGCGTCTGGCCCTCCACCTGGCCAAATCCAACGGCGCCTGGACGGAGCGGACGGCGGCGACCGTGGAGCGGCTCGCAACCCGGCTGGGAGACGGCGCACGCTCGACGCTCAGCGCCGACCGGCGCCGCGTCGTGGAGCTGGCTAACCGGCTCGACGCGCTGTCGCCGCTGCGATGCCTGGAGCGCGGTTACGCCGCAGTCGTCAATCGTCGCGACGGACGGCTGGTGACGGACGCGGCCGCGGTCGAGGTCGGCGACGAGCTCGATGTCCGGCTAAGCCGCGGACGGCTGCGCGCCCGCACCACCTACCGTGAGGTCTGAACGATGGCGGGAGCGGTAAAGGGCAAGAAATTCGAAGACGAGCTCAGCGACCTCGAACAGATCGTCAGCCGGATCGATTCCGGGGAACTTTCGCTGGAGGAATCGATTGCGGCTTTCGAGCGTGGCGTTGCGCTGGTGCGCTCGCTGAACCATAAGCTGGACGAGATCGAGCGCAAGGTCGAAGTGCTGATCAAGACCGCCCAGGGCGAACTGAAAAGCGTGCCCTACGAATCGGGCGCGGGTGGGCCGGGCCTCGCGAAACCTTCCGAGGCCGGCGAGGACGCAGCGGAAACCATCGTCGACAAGGATGACGATACGCCGTTTTGATCGATCCGCGATTGCGGCGCCCGAACCCGTCTGATTCCGCAAACGACTTCCTGCTCGATGGCGACCCGGGCCAGACTCGATACCGAGATGACGCGCCGTGGCCTGGCCGACAGCCGCGAGGGCGCTCAGCGCCTGATAATGGCTGGGCGGGTGCGGGTCGACTCGCGGCCAGCCTCCAAGCCCGACCTGCGAGTCACCCCCGTCAGCGAAATCACGGTCCTGCCGGGGCCCCGTGAATATGCGAGCCGCGGGGCTTACAAGCTGATCGCGGCGCTGGATGCCTTCGGAATCGACGTGACCGGGCGCGCGGCCCTCGACGTAGGAGCATCGAACGGCGGCTTCACCGACGTCCTGCTGCGGCGCGGCGTGGCGCGGTTGGTCGCGCTGGATGTCGGCTATGGTCAACTCGCATCGAGCCTGCGTGCCGACCCGCGCGTCACCGTACTCGACCGGACCAATATTCGTCTGGTCCGCGCCGAGGACCTGCCCTATCGCCCCGACCTGATTGTTATCGATGTGAGCTTCATCTCGTTGCGGCTGGTGCTGCCGGTGGTGATTGCGATCTCGGCGACCCCGGCGGATATCATCGCGTTGGTCAAACCACAGTTCGAGGCCGGGCGCGCGATGGTCGGGAAAGGCGGCGTGATCCGGCTTGATGCGGTACGACTCGCGACGCTCGAAAAAATCCTCTCATTTGCAAGGGAGATCGGCCTCGATGTGGCCGGCTCGATTGAGTCCCCGATCGCCGGCGCGGCGGGCAACCGCGAGTTCCTGGCCTGGTTCCGCAAACATCGCAATTCACGCTGACTCATCCTATCTGTAGTCTACGCAAGTTTACAGATGTGTGCCGGCGCCGGCCCCGATCCCCGCGCCATCGCCGCCCGATGACCAAACCTCAGCCCGCCACCTCGCGAGATACCCCGGCGACCCATGCTTTTCGTTTGCTTCGCCCGCCCATTCGACTAACCTAAGAGATTGGTGTCTATGGTTACCACGATCCCCAGTGCGGTTTTTGCGCGATGGGCGGGACGAGCGCTGATAGCGATCCTGACCGCCACCTGCGCGAGCGTCGCCTTGGCCCAGATCTCCGAGTACGACGAGCCGCCGTCCCGCGCGCAAGCACCGGCACACGTCCGACCGGCACCCGCGGTAGCCGTCCCAGCGCTAGATTATCCCGAGGTCGCACACCCGGCGCCGCCGGTCCGCCATTCCGCGCCAGGCGCACGCGCCGCCGCGACGGCGCCCTCATCGGCCGGTTCCTCAAGGGGCGCTGAATTCTCATACACCGTCCGGCCCGGCGATTCGCTCGGTTCGATCGCCGAGGCTTTCGGCCTCGATTCCCAGGAGTTCGCCCGCGCCAACCATATCGGCATCGATACCGTCCTCCTGACGGGCAAGACACTCCGGATTCCGAATCCGTTCGCGGCCCAGGTTCGCAACTTGACCGCGCAGCTCGACGAGCTCAGAACGGCCGCCGCCAAGGCCAACGATAAGGCGGCCGGAGCGGCGCTCAAGAGCCGTTCGGCAAGCGAAAAGCTCGCGTCGCTCGCGGCCGATAACGAAGAGCTGCGGCGCGAGACCGCCGCGCTGCCGCGATGGCGCGGGACCGCGGTAACCTTCGGGATCGTCGCGCTGCTCATGTTCGGCGTGATGATGGTGACGCTGTTCGAATGGTGGCTCTTGCGGCGGCGCTTCGGCGAGCTGGTCGGGATCACCGACTCGCTGACCAATCTCGACCAGAAGTACAAGCGCATCGTCGCCAAGGCCGAGCTGCGTTTTCAGCAGCTCTACGGGCGGCGGCGCCTGGCCGGCGGCGAGACCGCCGAGCATGGCAAGACCGCCGAGGAGATCGAGATCGAACGGCTCAACCACGAGCTCCGCGAGACACTCGAGCATCAACTCCGCCGCCTGGGCGTCGCCGCGCACTCGCGGCCGCGCCGCACCGGCCGCTGGCGCGAGATATTTGGCGACGTCGAGCCGCCGGTCGAAGCCCGCTCAGCGCGGCGCTGATACAGTTCGTCTACCACCGCGCGCCGGCGACCCCCGGACGAAATCTGGCGTGCGCTCCCCGGCCGCCCCGGCCGGGAGTCGATACCGGGAAAGAGGAGACCGATGATGAACAAGCTCATACTCGCAACCCTTGGTCTGGCGCTGTCGATAGGCGGCGGCGGGATGCTCTCGGCGGCCGACACCTCCACCGTGACCGGCCATCTGCGCGACGGATTCTGCTACACCACGATGGGCGCGCACGGTGACAGCCATCACGATTGCGCGGTCAAGTGCGCCAAGGCGGGAGTCCCCGTGATGCTGGTGGAGGACAAGACCGACAAGGCCTACGTTCTGCTCCCGGCCAAGGACGACCAGGGGCTGCCGGCCGACGTGACCGGCAAGATGGAGCAGGAAGTCACCGTGACCGGTCACGAGTACACCAAGAACGGGATCAGCTTTTTCCAGGTCGAATCGGTAAAGTAGCGCGTGTTGGGGGCGTTGATGCCCGGGGTGGAGCATCTTCAGAACATCCACCCCCTGCTGGTTCATTTTCCGCTTGCGCTGCTGCCGGCCGCGACCCTGGTCTACTGCCTGGCGATCGTCGGGCGGCGTGATTCGTGGGCCTGGGCGGGGCTCTGGATGCTCGTGCTGGGGGCTCTGGGAGCGGCAGCGGCGGTCGCCAGCGGGCTTTGGGCCGCGCCCGGCGTGATGGTTGCCGTCTCGGTCAAAGAGCAGCTGCTGAACCCGCATCGGAACCTGATGCTCGCGGTGCTGGGGCTGAGCGCAGGCCTCACGGCTTGGGCGCTCGCCGCGCGCCCGCTGCCGGGCCGAGGACGCTACGCGTTTTTAGCGATGCTGCTCGTGATGGTCGCGCTGATCGTCAAGGGCGCTGACTACGGCGGCCGGATGGTCTACGACTACAATGCGGGCGGCAACGCCTGCGGGCAGCCAATCGATTTTTCCCGGTAGACGCTCTGTGAATTCTCTCGACGGACCGCGGGGGCGCGTGGCGCCGGGCACACGACGCTGCGCATTCGCACTGCTGGGCGCGGCGCTCGCGGTAACCTGGATGGTGAACTTTCC
>JBGPMT010000123.1:0-8548 GCA_041487135.1 Binataceae bacterium (SeqCode)
CGGCCTGTGGCACGCCGACCTCAACCTGCACAACCTTTTCGTCACCCATCGCGGTGACGAATTCGCGGTCCTGATCCTCGATCTCGACAAGGCGCGCCTCTTCGACCGTCCCGTCCCCGCGGCGCTGCGGCGGCGCAACCACGCGCGCCTGCTCCGTTCGATCCGCAAGCTCGATAGGCCCGGCCGCTACTTCGATCGCGAAGCGCTGGAGATTCTGCGCGGTCCTTAGGAGCGATGACCGTTGACGTGGCCGAGCCGCGAGACGCGCATCACGCCATCGATGGTAGCGAGCGAATGCATCACGCCGCTCAACTGGTTGGCGTTCTTTACCGAAAGTTCGAAGATCGAAAGCGCGCGCCGGTCCACCCCGGTAGTCTTGACCTCGGCGGTCGAGATGTTAACGCCGGCCGAGGCGATGGCTTTGGTCATCGCGGCCAGCAGTCCCGGTTGATCGACGCATAGCACTTCGAGCCGGATCGGCCGCGGCACTTCCTCGCCGTCCTTCCACACCACCGGCACGCGCCGCTGCGGGTCGGCGATCAGCGCCTGCGGACATCCGACCAGATGCACCGTGACGCCGCGGCCGCGCGTGATGAAGCCGGTGATCGCCTCGCCCGGCAGCGGATTGCAGCAGCGCGCGAAGCGCACCATCATGTCGCCCAGACCCGAGACCACGACCGCGTTCTCGGCCGCGCGGCGCGCCTGCCTGGCGGAACGCTCCTTGCCGGCCGCGGTCGGCGCGGCGGGCAGCTTCTCGGCACGATAGAGCTTGAGCTCATCGGCATTCAGCAGTTTCGCGAGCACCTGAGCCGGCGTGATCAAGCCGTAGCCGACCGCGGCCAGCAATCCGTCGGCGTCGCGCTGCGAGAATTCCTTCAGGATGGCGTCGAAGCGATGCTGCGCGTGCAGTTCGGCGACGCTTAGTCCCAACGCTTCCAATTCGCCGTTGAGCAGCGAGATGCCGAGCTCGAGCGATCGCTCGGCCTGCTGCGAGCGCAGCCACTGGCGGATGCGGCTCTTGGCGCGGGCCGTGACCACGTGGTTCAGCCAATCCTTGCCCGGCGCCTGGCGCTCCGAGGTGATTACCTCGACCGTGTCGCCCGAGTGGAGCCGGTAGCGCAGCGGCACCATCCGGCCGTTGACGCGCGCCCCGACCAGATGATGGCCGACCTGGGAGTGAATCCGGTAGGCGAAATCGATTACCGTGGCGCCCTGCGGAAAATCCAGCACGTCGCCCTTGGGCGTGAAGACGAACGCCTCTTCCGGGAACAGGTCGGCCTTGACCGTGGAGAGGAACTCCTGCGGGTCCTTGAGGTTCTGCTGCCATTCGATCAGGCGGCGCAGCCACGCGAAGCGCTCGGTCTCGGCCTCGGGATGGTCGTTGCTGCCCTCCTTGTAGCTCCAGTGCGCCGCGATTCCCTCCTCGGCCACGCGATGCATCTCGCGGGTCCGGATCTGCACCTCCATCCGCTGCCCGCGCGGCCCGATGACCGTGGTATGCAGCGACTGGTACATGTTGATCTTCGGCAGCGCGATGTAATCCTTAAAGCGGCCCGGCACCGGTTTCCAGTTCGCGTGCACCACGCCAAGCGCTTCGTAGCATTCGCGCACGGTCTCCACGATGATGCGGAAGGCGACCAGGTCGTAGATCTGATCGAAGGCGAGTTCCTCTTCCTCCATCTTGCGATTGATGGAATAGAAATGCTTGGGGCGCCCGGTCACCTCGGCCTTGACGCCCGCCTCGGTCAGACGCCGGCTCAGGATCTCGATCACAGCCTTGATGTATTGCTCGCGCTCGTCGCGGGTCTTGGCGACGTAGCTCTTGAGCGTGCCGTAGGCGGCCGGGTTGACGTAGCGGAAGGCGTAGTCCTCGAGCTCGGACTTGAGCCAGTAGATGCCGAGCCGATGCGCGATCGGCGCGTAAATCTCGAGCGTCTCGCGCGAGATCTCCTCCTGCCGGTCGGGCGGCATCGAATCGAGCGTGTGCATGTTGTGCAGGCGATCGGCCAGCTTGATCAGCACCGCGCGGATATCGCGCCCCATCGCGATGATCATCTTGCGGAAGTTCTCGGCCTGCTTCTCCTCGCGGCTCGAAAAGCTGATTTTCGAAACCTTGGTCACGCCGTCGACCAGGTGCGCGACCTCGGCGCCGAAGAGCTGCTCGATCTCGGCCAGCGAGCCCCGGGTATCCTCGACCACGTCGTGCAGCAGGCTGGTGACGATCGACGGAACGTCGAGCTTGAGCTGGGCCGCGTTGAGCGCGACGGCGAGCGGATGGGTGACGTAGGGCTCGCCCGACTTGCGTTTCTGCTCGGCGTGCATCCGCGCCGAGTACTCATAGGCGCGCCGGATCAGGGCCTCATCGGCCTGCGGATTATAGGCCCGGACCCGCGCGATCAATTCGCGCAGATGGTCCGCGGAGCCTTGCTCGGCGCCGCCGGCGGCTAGCTCTTCCATGGCGCGAACCCTTCGCGCAGGCGCGCGACCCTCAGGCGCTCGCCCTCGACGATCGCGGCGAGCAGTCGGAGCGACTCGTCGCGCTCGGCGTTGATTATCAGGTAGTCGTACTCGGGAAAGGCGCGCGCCTCCTGGCGCGCCCGCTGGAGGCGGCGCTGGATCGCCTCCTCGCTCTCGGTGCCGCGCCGCCGCAGCCGCTCCTCAAGCTCGGCGAAACTCGGCGGCAGCACGAAGATGGCCGCGGTATCGGCCGGATAGCTCTGGCGGAGCTGGCGGGCACCCTGAATATCGATGTCGAGCAGCAGGTCGCGGCCCTCGGCGACCGCCCGCTCCAGCGGCGCCCGTGGCGTGCCGTAGCTGGAATCGAAGACCCGGGCCCATTCGGCCAGCTCGCCCGCCTCACGCCTGCGTGTGAACTCCGCGTCGCTCACGAAATGGTAGTCGACGCCATCGGCTTCGCCCTCGCGGGGCGCGCGGGTGGTGAGCGAGATCGAAGCTTCGAGACCCGCGATCGATTTGAGAGCCGCCCGTGAGATGGTCGTTTTGCCCGCCCCGGATGGCGCAGAGACGATGAAGATTATACCGCGTCGGGCCCGTCTCGTTGCCATCATAGAAGGTATCTAACAGCTTAGCAGCTTGCAAACTTTGCTTTAACCGCGGCTCATTCCACGTTTTGCACCTGTTCGCGCAGCTTCTCGGTCTCGCCCTTCAAGTCCACCGTCAGCCGTGAGAGCGGCGCGCTCTGGGACTTGGCGCCGACCGTATTGACCTCGCGATTGAGCTCCTGCAGCAGGAACTCGATCGGCTTGCCGACCGGTCCTTTGCGGCCGAGCAGCGCGCGGAGGCCCTGCAGATGGGCCCGCAGCCGCGTCAGCTCCTCGGTGATATCCACATGCTGCGCGGCGCTGGCCGCCTCGTCATAGATCCGCCGCTCGTTGTGCGGCAGCCCCTCGAGCAGCTCGCCGATACGCTTTTGGAAGTTCTCCAGGATCGATTGTCGCGAATGCTCCGCCAAGCGTTGCAGCTCGGGAATCGCCGCCTCGATTCTCGCCACCCGCGCCGCGAAATCGCGCCGCAGCGCGCCGCCCTCGCGAGTGCGCTCGGTATCGAGCGCGCGCAAGGCCTTTTTCAGCGCGGCCAGCCCCAAGGGCACGGCCCGGCGCGAGTCGATCTCCGCTTCGCTGACCTGGAAGATTTCCGGCCGCTGCAGGATCACCTCGATTCCCGGATGGCCCTCGAGGCCGAGTTTCTTGCCGAGCCGGCGCAGCTCGGCGACGTACTTGCCTGCTAACTCGTCGTTGACCTGCAGGCGCGTGGGCGGCGGCCCGCTGGCGACGTAACGCAGGAAGACCTCGACCCGTCCGCGCGCCACCACCCCCTGCACCAAGCGGCGGATCTCGGCCTCATGTTCGCCCCATCCGCGCGGGATGTTCAGTTTGAGTTCCAGGAAGCGTTGATTGAGCGCGCGGACTTCGGCCGTCGCCTGGATTCCGCCGCGCTCGACCTTGGCCCGCCCAAAGCCGGTCATGCTGCGCATTGCCTCATCCCCTCGGCCGCCCGCGGCCTTCAAGAGAGTTGAAGTAAAACTTTAATGTGGCCTCGGTGCTGGCCGCAAGCGTGTAGCGCTCCAGAACCCGTTGCCGTGCTGCCAGGGCCAGGCTCCGGCGCAACTCGTCCGATTCAGCAAGGCGCGCGAGCGCCCCGCTCAGGGCGGCGACGTTCCCTGGCTCGACCGCGATGCCGCAGCCGCCGCCGACCGCCGCGCCCGCGCCCGCAACCGCGCTCGCGACTACCGCGAGCCCGCTACCCATCGCTTCCAGCAGCGCCACGCCGAGTCCCTCCCTGAGCGAGGGCAAGACGAAGAGATCGAGCGCCCACAGAAGTTCGCGCGGATCTTCGAGCTGCCCGACGAAGCGCACCTGCTCGCCGAGCCCCAGCCGGATGGCCTCGCCACGCAGTGTCTCACGCTGTGTTCCATCCCCGGCGATGAAGCAGCGGAGCGGGCGGGCGGGCCGGGCCGCCGGATCGTTCAGGATCGCGGCGAGCGCCGCCAGCATGAAACGATGACCCTTGCGGGGTTCGAGCGCGCCGACTGTGCCGATTGCGAGCTCGCCAACGGCAAGCCCCCACCGCGCCCGCGCCGTATCGCGCTCGGGTTCCGACCGCGGCCGGAACCGCGCCGGATCGATTCCACTCGGAATAACCGTGATTCGCGAACGCTCCACGCCTGCCTCGGTCAGCGCGCCGGCCACGCCTTCGGAAATCGCCGCGACCCCCTCGACCGAGCGCTGGTACAGCCACGGCGCGAACAGCCGGTTCGGCCGATAATCCATCCTGCGGGTCACGACCCGCGCGCCCGCCAGGCCGTGCGCGTAGGGCGCAAGTGAATGGGCGCGCGCGGTGTGGAAATGGACGAGGTCGTAGCGGCGCGCGGCGAGCAGGCCGCGCAACTTAATCCCGGCGCGGAGGTCGAGCGCATTGCGAATCGCGAGCGGATAGCATCGCACGCCCGCGCGCCGGGCCCGCTCGAACAACTGCCCGCGCGGATCGCACAGCAGGTCGGCCTGATGGCCGCGGCGTATCAATTCGAGCGTCAGCCCCAGGACCTGGACCTCGCCGCCCGCGAAGCGCAGTTCCGGATCGATCCCCGCGACGCTCAACCGCCGCCCGGCAGCGGCCGTGAAGTCGGGCCGGTCCTGTGATTGCACTGCGAGCACTTCACTCAATCCATGAGCCGGTAGTAGACGATCGCGGCGAACGCGGCGAACGCGTCCCGCCATCCGATCTTCTTGCCTTCCTCGTAAGTCCGGCCCGAGTAGGAGATCGGCACTTCGTAGATTCGCCAGCGCGCGCGGGCCGCCTTGGCCGTGATTTCGGGCTCGAAGGTGAAGCGGTTGGCGGAGAGCTTCAAGTTCGCAAGCTTCTCGCGCCGAAAGGCCTTCATCCCGGTCTCCATGTCGCTCAGGTTGAGGTCGCTCACCATGTTCGAGAGCAGCGTGACCATCCGGTTGGCCAGGTAGTGCCAGAAGAACAGCACGCGATGGGGGCCGGCCAGAAAGCGCGAGCCGTAGACCATGTCGGCGCGCCCGTCGACCAGCGGCCCGAGCACTGCGCCGTAGTCGTGTGGATCGTATTCGAGGTCGGCGTCCTGCACGATCACGAAGGGATTTCGCGCGGCGGCGAATCCCAGCCTGAGCGCCGCGCCCTTGCCCCGATTCACCGCATGGTAGAAGCGCTGTACGCGGGGCTCTTCAAGTTTCTGCAGGAACTCGCGCGTGCCGTCGCTGGAGGCATCGTCGACCACGATCACCTCGGTCTCGTAGCCGCAGTCGAGTACGCGGCGAATCACCTCGCCGATCGTGCCGACCTCGTTATAGACTGGAATCACCACCGAAATCCTGACGTCCCGGTTCATCACATCCCTGCCTCTCCGCTCACTTACGCACTGCCCGTAAAGGACGATTTCCGTACCGCGGTCGCGCCGAAGCGCTCGAGATCGCGCGCGATTCGCCGGCTCAGCATCCGCCAGGCCCGGTTCCTGACCGCGTGCCCGTTGCCGAGGCCGCGGGCCGCGGCCCAGGCGCGGAATACGCGCATCTGATCCGTCCGGCTGATCCGGGCGAAAGGAAAATGGCCGAGTTGAACCAGATTGCGCAACTCGCCGCGCCGCCCGTTAAGCCGGGGCGCGTGACGGGTACGCTCGTGATCGATGAAAATCAGGCCGATCGGCTCGCCGCGCCGGACGAAAATATTGAACGGCGTCAGGTCGCCATGAATCAGACCCGCCCGATGCAGCCGCCCGACTTCGCGGCCCAGCGCACGCAGCGTCTCGCGCCGGGTCTTCGGGTCGGCGCGCTCGAGAAAACGCGGCAGCACGTCGCCGTCGATCCGTTCGGTCATCAGGAGCGTTCGCCCGCGCCATCGCTGCTCGCCCATCATCAGGATCTCGGGAACGGCGAAGCCGGCCGCGCGCACCTGGAACGATCCAGCAACAGCGCGACGCGCCCGCGAGCCGCGGACCAGCCGCTTCGGAATCGCAAGGGCGCGCGATGCGTCGAACAACTTGATGAAAACGATCCGTTTGCCGGCGGCGCCGCCGCGGCCGGCAAGCCGTATCCGGTAGGTCGTCGCATGACGCGAGCGGCGCACCGGCTTCAAGATCTCGCCGTGAATCGCGGCGCTCGCCGCTTCGATCAACGCGTCGCGCCAATCGGGATCGTCGCCGGCATAGAGGTCAAAGCACCAGCCCTCGCGCTCGATGTGGCCCGCCGAAGCCATCACGCGAGCCCCCGGCGCGCGATCGGTTCATCCGGCCCCTGCGCGATGCGCTCGGGCGCCGCTGCGAGCGCCTTGCGCACCGTCGCGGCGACCTCGCCCGGCGCTATCCGGCGCATGCATTCGCGTCCGATCGGACATTTGCGAAGGTAACAGGGATGGCATGGGATTTCGCCTTTGAGCGCGAACTGGGCGAAGCCCCAGGGCGCCGAACGCTCGGGTGAGGTGGAACCCCACAGCGACACGATCGGACATCCGACCGCCGCCGCGATATGCATCGGGCCGCAATCGGGACCGAAGGCCGCCGCGCATTGCGTGAAGATCGGCGCGAGATCGCGGAGCGTGGTCCGCCCGGCCAGATTGAGGACCGAGACGTCCGGCAGCCGCTCGACGACCTGGCGGGCCAACGTCAATTCCTCCTTCGCGCCCAGCAAAACGGGAAACAGCGCCGGTGCACCGTCGCCGGGAATGGCGAGCAGCCGGATAACCGCGGCCATCGATTCCGGAAAGTAGATCCGGCTCGGCCACGATGAGCCTAGAATCACCGCGAGCAGCGGCCGCGGCGCGTCGGGCAGCAACTCGCGGGCGCGGCGATGTTCGGCGCCGGTCGGTTCGAGCCCGAACTCGATCGGCGCGGCGGGCAGTCCGAGCGCGTCGCCGAAGGCCTGGTATTGCATCAGCTTCAAACGCATCGGCGGCTGCGCCGGGATCTGGCGGAGGTTAAAGCGATGATTGAATTCCTTGGTATTGGCGCGGTTGAAGCCGAGGCGATCTCGCGCTCCCGAAGCGATCGAGACCACGCCGCTCTTCAGATGGCGCTGCAGATCGAGCACCAGGTCGAAGCGTCCGGTCCGGATGCGGCCCAAGACGGCCGGAAACGACCAGGGCGCCGTGCGATCATAGACGATGACCTCGTCGAGCCATCGATGGCCGGCGATGATCGGCAGCGACTTCGGCTCGATTACCCAGGCGATATGCGCCGAGGCGAAGCTGCGGCGCATCCGCCCCAGCAGCGGCAGCGCGCGCACCACGTCGCCGATCGAACCCATCAGGATAATCAGGATTCTGCTGGCGCTTGGAATCGCACTGTCTGGGTTCAAGGTCATCGGCATCGGCCCGGCTAAGCGCCGATGATAACGACGCCGCTAGCCGGCGAAAAGCCCGTATCCCGGTCGGCAATCCCGGCCTAATCCCAGTCCAGCGCGCCGCGCTGCCAAGCGTAGATCAGCCCCACGCCAAGAACCGCGATAAAGATCAGCGCCTCGACCAGACCGAAAACGCCGAGCTGGCGAATCTCGACGCCCCACGGAATCAGCAGGATCACCTCGACATCAAACACCAGGAACAGGATCGCGACCAGGTAGAAATGCACCGAAAAGCGGCCCCATGCGCTGCCGCTCGGTTCGTTGCCGCATTCGAAGGCCTCGCCCTTCACCGCCGAAGGTCGGCGCGGGCCGGTGAGCCGGTTGATCGTCACCATGATGAAGACCACCAGGGCGGCGAAGCCGAGCGTTACCCCGATCGGGAACCAAGTCAGCATAAAGCCTCTTGCACCTGCCGCAGATAAATAGCCGATAGCGCCATCTTTTCCAACGTCGCCCAGGGACCGCGTGGCACCGCCGCCCGTGACTGCTAAGCTTCTGACGTGTCCGAACGCGGCCTATCGTCGATCGAGCAATGGATCGGGCAGGCGGTCGCCGCGCGATGGCCAGGCGCGCGGACCGGCGCCGTGGCCGCGCTCCAGGGCGACGCGTCGGGGCGGCGCTTCTGGCGCGTCACGATCGATAGCCCGCGCCGTGAGGTTCCCGAATCCGCC